>JAKSOX010000287.1 GCA_024405335.1 Kiritimatiellia bacterium | reverse complement strand
GCGTGAACAACGTGGTGGCGGTCTGCGCGACGACCGGCGTGTCGGGATGCGAGGGGCGGATCATCCGCGTCAACCTCGTTCCGTGCCTCGCCTACTGCCTGGTAGCCATCCTCGTGCTGTGGATGCTGGCCTGAACGCGGAGTCGCGCCCGGTTGGCCGGTTTTGCCTTTCCCGTGGTGAAAAACGTTCGTCCGCGCGGGCCGAAACATGGTATAATGGCCGCCGACATGACAATTGGACTGGTGAGCTTGGGCTGCGCGAAGAACGCGGTGGATCTGCAGGTGATGGCGGGGCATCTCGTCAAGCGCGGGCACGCGCTCGCGCCCGATCCGGACGATTGCGACGTGCTGCTCGTGAACACCTGCGCGTTCATCGAATCCGCGCGCGAGGAGGCGGCCGCGGAGATTCTCCGCGCGTGCGAACTCAAGCGCCGCGGGCGGGTGGGCCGCGTGATCGTGACCGGCTGCTTCCCGCAGCGCTATCCCGCGGAAACGCCCGGGCTTTTCCCCGAAGTGGACGCCGTGCTCGGCGTGGACGCGCTGGACAAGATCGTCGCCGTGGCGGAGGGGCGTCCCGCGCCGGAGATCCTGCCCGCGCCGTGCCGCACGTTCGATCCGCCCGTGCCCGCGCTGCGGTTCACGGGCGTCGCGTACGCCTACCTCAAGATCGCCGAGGGGTGCGCGCACAAGTGCGCCTACTGCGCGATTCCCGGCATCCGCGGCAAGTACCGCAGCCGCGCGAAGGCGGCGATTCTCAAGGAGGCGAAGGCGCTCGTGGCGAGCGGCTGCCGCGAACTGAACGTGGTGGCGCAGGATCCGATGCTCTGGGGCGTGGACCTCGGAAGCGATCTCGTGTCGCTGCTGAAGGCGCTGGACAAGATCCCCGGCGATTTCTGGATCCGCGTGCTGTATTCCTACCCGAGCGAAATCACGGACGGCTTCCTCGAATGGCTGCGCACGAGCCCCCACGCCGTCCGCTACGTGGACGTGCCCGTCCAGCACACGGATCCGGCGGTGCTGAAGCTGATGGCGCGCGGCGGCGCCGCCGCCGCCACGCGCGAAGCGGCGGCGCGCATCCGCGCGGCCGTTCCGGGCGCGACGCTGCGCACCACGGTGATGACGGGCTTCCCGGGCGAAACGGACGCGCGGTTCCGGCGGATGCTCGCGGATCTGGCGGAAATGGATTTCGACCGTCTCGGCGCGTTCGCGTTTTCGCCCGAAGAAGGCACGGCGGCGGCGAAGCTGAAGGGCCGCCCCGCGCGCCGCGTCGCCGAGGCGCGCGAGCGCGAGGTGATGGCCGCGCAGAAGAAGCGCTGGGCGGCGAAGGCGCGCCGTTTCAAGGGGAAGACCTTCAAGGCGCTCGTGGTGGCCCCCGGCGTGGCGCGTCTCGCGTGCCAGGCGCCGGACGTGGACGGCGTGACGCGCCTGACGGGCGGCAAGTCCGCCGAGGTCGGGCGGTTCGCGGACGTGACGATCACGCGCGTGCGCGGGTTCGACTTCGAGGGCGTCGTCCGATGAGCCGGGGCGAGACGCTGTTTTTGCTGGCGATCGCCGGTTTGGGCGGGTTGCTCTACGGGGTCGACTTCGGCGTGATCGCCGCCGCGGAACCGTATTTGAAGGCGCTGGGCGTCTACTCCGGGGCCAAGGTGAGTTTGATCGTGGGGGCCGTGCTGGTGGGCGGGCTTTTCTCGTCCATCACCGCCGGCGTCCTTTGCGACTGGATGGGGCGGCGCCGGACGATCGTCCTTTCGTCCGCCATGTTTCTCGCGTCCGTGCCGGTGACCTGCCTCGCGGTCGAAAACTTTCCCCTGTTGTACGCGGGCCGCGTGCTGCAGGGCATGAGCGCCGGCTACATGGCCGTGGCGATGCCGATGTACCTCACGGAGACGCTGCCG
>JAKSOX010000286.1 GCA_024405335.1 Kiritimatiellia bacterium | reverse complement strand
ACGTATTTCGCGACGCACTTCGGCAACTGGTACGAGAAGGCGTCCGAACGGGAACTCGCGGACTACGTGCGCGAACTGAAGCATTGGGGCTGCAATTCGGTTTCGGCCTGGTTCGACATGCACGACTTCACGGGCGTGGACGACCCGCGGGCGGCGAAACGGTTGGACCGCATCCGGACGATCTATCGTCTCTGCGCCGCGAACGGAATCGAGACGGGCATGCTCGTGTTGGCGAACGAAGCGTTCAAGACGAGCCCCGAAAACCTCCGGGCAGATTGGCGCGCCGGGAAAAACGGCTACACGAGCAACCTCGTGGGACACTACCACGTCGAAATCTGTCCCTCGCGCCCCGGCGGCGTGGACGCCATTCTCGCCGGACGGAAGGCCGTGTTTTCCGCTTTCGCCGACACGCCGCCCGCCCGCATCGTCATTTTCCCCTACGACCAGGGCGGGTGCACGTGCGCCGCTTGCGCGCCGTGGGGCGCGAACGGCTATTTGCGCGCCGCCGAGCAGGTGGCCGGACTGGCGCGCCGGACGTTTCCCGGCGTCGGAATCGACCTTTCCACCTGGCGTTTCGACGCCTTCGGCCCCGCGTTGGGCGAGTGGCGCGGTCTGGCCGGGCGGCGGGACGCGGTGCGCAAATGGGCGGACCGCCTGTTCGTGGACGCGGACCAGCTCGCGCGGCTCGAGGCCGATCCGATTCTGCCGTATTTCCCGATGACGGAAATCTCGATGGCGCGCATGCTGCCGTGGGGAGGTTTCGGCGCGAATCCGCGTCCGGCGGAAATCGAGCGCGTGCTGCTCCGCCACCCGAAGTCGGAAGGAGCGATGCCGTATTCGGAAGGCGTCTACGAGGATCTGAACAAGTGCGTCGGGTTGGCGCTGCTGTCCGGCCGGGCCGCAACCGCGCGCGAGGCGACGGGACTCTACGCGGCGCGCCATTTCGGCGAAGCGACGCGCGCGGCGGTGGCGGCGGCGGCGGAACTGCTCGAAAAGAACCAGGGACACGAGGCGTTCGTGGTGCAGGACGGCCGGCGGTTCGATTTCTATTCGCTCGCATCGGTCGATCCCGCCCGTCCGTGGCAACTGGAGGCGTCGGCCGGGAATCTCGACGCCGCGCGCGCGGCGCGCGCCCTCGGGCTGTTGCGCGGGGCCGAAAAGTCCATGACGCCAGAAGCGAGGAAATCCTGGCGTTGGCGCATCCTGATGCTGCGCGCGGAGATCGACGCGGCCTTGGCGCAAGGCGCGAAACTCGACGCGCTCGAGCCGCGGTTCGACGAGCTGGCGGATATCTACCACGTCGACGGCGACACGCTCCCGTGCCTCGTGCCGCCGACGCGCAAACGCCTGCGCCCAGGTCCCGACGTGCTGCGCCACGGCGCGTTTTGACCAAAATCCGATTGCCATTCCCCGTGCCGCATGGTACAATGGCCGCATGAAAAGACTTGCGGGATTTCTGATGGTTCGCCGTTGCTTTTGCGCGGCGTTGTTTTGCGCGGGGGCGGTTCGGGCGGAGACGCCGATCACGCTTTCGTCGCTGTTGGACGAAATGCTCGACCGCGACGCGGTCACGCGGTTCCCCGAACCGTGCCACAAGATGCGGCTCTGGAGCAGCCATTCGCGGCTTTCCGTCGCGCCGGACAAGCCCGGCTGGTTCGCCAACTGGGACTGGAGCAACTTCGTGCGCGACGAAACGAACGCGCAGGGACAGGTCGAACACGTGATGGTGGACGCGGAAGGCCCGGGCGCGCTGGTGCGTGCCTGGATCACGGGAAGTCTTATCGGCGACACGGTTCTGCGCGTGTACGTGGACGGGGCCAAGGAGCCGCTCTTCAAGGGTCTCAGCACGAACCTCGTCGGAGGAACGGCGATTTGCGGCATGCCGCTTTCGCAGGCGCTTTCGCCGGAGACGCCGGTCGAGAAACAGGCCTTCAACCTCTTTT
>JAKSOX010000285.1 GCA_024405335.1 Kiritimatiellia bacterium | reverse complement strand
CCCGCGGAAAACTCCCCCTACGAACTGCCGCCGCTGTCGCTGCTCGACCCGCCCTCGAAATCCCAGGCGGAGCACGGAGACGTGGACAACGTGGCCGCCTCGCTCGTCGCAACGCTGGCGCGCTTCGGCGTGGAGACGGAACTCGTCGGCATGGTGACGGGGCCCGTGGTCACGCAGTACAAGCTGCGCCCCGCGCTCGACGTGAAGGTCGAACGCATCCCGGCGCTCTCCGGCAACCTGCAGATGACGCTCGAGGCGAAGTCCCTGCGCATCCAGGCGCCGATTCCGGGCGAGAACTGCGTGGGCATCGAGGTGCCGAACCCCACGCCCAGCGGCGTCGCGTTCGGCGACCTCGCGCGCAGCTCCTCGTGGCAGAAGGCCGTCCGGAAATTCCACGTGCCGCTGCTGCTGGGCAAGGACGCGGCCGGCAACGACCTGATGGCTGACCTATCCACGATGCCGCACCTGCTCATCGCCGGCGCCACGGGCCAGGGCAAGTCCGTGTGCCTCAACTCGATCATCAACGGCTTCCTGATGTCGCGCGCGCCCGAGCAGCTGAAGCTCATCATGGTGGACCCCAAGCGCGTCGAATTCACGAGCTACTGTTCGCTGCCGCATCTGCTCGTGCCGATCGTGAACGACACGAACAAGGTCGTCTTCGCGCTCAAGTGGGCGGTGGCCGAAATGGACAAGCGGCTCAAAATGTTCAACCGCTGCAAGTGCCGCAACATCGTGGACTTCAACACGCGCACGTCCGTCTCCCAGCCGGACCTCTTCGGCGGCGAAGAATCCATGACGGATTCCGATCTGCCCAATACGATTCCGTACATCGTGATCATCATCGACGAAGTGGCGGACATCATGCAGACGAACCGCAAGGAAGTCGAGCCCGTCGTGGCGCGCCTCACCGCCCTCGCCCGCGCCACCGGCATCCACCTCATCCTGGCCACGCAGCGGCCGGACGCGAAGATCATCACCGGCGTCATCAAGTCCAACATCCCCGGACGCATCGCGTTCAAGACGTCGTCCTCCATCGACTCGCGCACGATTCTGGACGAAACGGGTTCCGAAAACCTCATCGGCCGCGGCGACATGCTGTTCAAGACGAAGGAAGGCGCGCTCGTCCGCGCGCAGGGTTCGTACATTTCCGACCCGGAAATCAACCGCATCACGGATTTCATCGCCGCCCACGCGTCCGTGCAGTTCGACGAGGCCTTCGCCGCGAAACTCGCGAAGGTCAAGGAGGCCGACGCGGAAGACCTCGACGGCGACGACGAGGAAGAGCAGGGCGCGTCGTCCGATTCCGGCTCCGCGCGCGCCGCGGGAGGATCCGGCGGCGACGAGATGCAGCAGAAATTCATCGAGGCGCTCGAAATCGTGCGCGTCCACCGCCGCGCTTCGACGTCCTTCCTCCAGCGCAAGCTGAGCATTGGCTACAACCACGCGTCGCGCCTCATCGAAAAGATGGAGGACGACGGCATCATCGGACCCGTCCGCGGGGCCGGTCCGCGCGAAATCCTCGTGGATCTCGACGCCTACATCGCCCAATTGCAGTCCGGCGGCGGAGCGCCGGCCGAAGGCGGCGACGGCGCCGCCGACGCCATTTTCAACGAAACCGAAACGGAGAACGACCATGTCACTGGGAACGACACTGAAATCGGCGCGTGAAGCGAAAGGCCTCACCGCCTCGCAAATCGCCGCCCAAACCCACGTCCTCGTGCAAATCATCGAAGGACTTGAAGTCGGGGAATATTCGCACATTCCCGCCCCCATCTACGGCCGCGGGTTCGTGAAGCTCTACGCGGAATGCGTGGGGCTCGACCCCAAGCCGCTGCAGGCCGAATTCATGTCGGAACTGTCCGGCAAGAAGAACGAAGTCGCGCCGCCGCCGAAATCGCGCCGCGTCCACGCGCTGGCGTCCGCTCCGGCGCCCGCCCCCGCCCCAAAGCCCGCGCCCGCTCCGGCGCCCGTTCCGGCGCC
>JAKSOX010000284.1 GCA_024405335.1 Kiritimatiellia bacterium | reverse complement strand
TCGCCCGGCAGGGTCTCGGGACGCGTCGTCGCCACCATCACGTAGTCCTGGTAGGGTTCGCCCGCGGCGCCCTTGTCGGATCCCACGACCGGGTACTTGATGTACCAGAGCGAACCGTGGTTCGCCTCGTGCTCCACCTCGTCGTTGGCGAGCGCGGTCTGGTGGTGCGGACACCAGTTCACGATGTAGTCGCCCTTGTAGATGAGGCCTTCCTTGTAGAGCTGCACGAAGACCTTGGTGACCGCCTTGGAACAACCGGCGTCGAACGTGAAGCGCTCTCGCCGCCAGTCGGTGGAGTTGCCGAGCATGCGCTGCTGGTGCACGATCGTGCCGCCGTACTGCTCCTTCCACCGCCACACGCGCTCGAGGAACTTCTCGCGCCCGAGATCCTGGCGGCGGAGCCCTTCCTTGTCCAGAGCCTTCTCCACCACGCTCTGGGTGGCGATGCCGGCGTGGTCCGTGCCCGGCAGCCACAGCGTGTTGAAACCGCACATGCGGCGCCACCGCACCAGCACGTCCTGGATCGTCTGGTTGAGGGCGTGGCCCATGTGCAGAATGCCCGTCACGTTCGGCGGCGGAATCACCACGGAATACGGCACGCCCTTGCCGGGCTCGTCGTGGAAGAACCCTTCCTTTTCCCAGATCGGATACCATTTGGCCTCGGCGGCCTTCGAATCATACCTCTTGTCCATCATTTTCCTCAACCTTCGATTTTCAAAAGCACGTTGAACAAATACTTGCGTTCGGACGCCGGCAGGGCGTCGAACCCTTCGAGATTGGCGCGCATGTCCGCCACTCGGGCGTCGAACGCGGCGCGCGCCGGGCCGGCGTCGTCGCGGGCGAACGGATAGCTGCCTTCGTCGATCCACTGCTGGAGGCGCTGCGCGTCCTCTTCGGCCGCGCGCACCTTGAAATGGTCGCGCAAGGTCTTGCGCGCCGCGTCGAGATACGCGCGCGTCTCGGGATTCAGCTCGTCCATGATCAGCGCGTTTTCCGCCGCAAGCGCGTCGAAGCGCGCGCCCACGAGATACGCGGTGAAGCAGAACGGCGCGCCAGGACGCACCCCCGCCGGCAGGTCGTACAGCGAAAAGCCGTCCGCGCCGCAGAACACGAGCCGGCCGGCCCCGGGGAAGCGGCGGCGCCACTCGATCACCTCGAACTTGGCCTCGGCGCCGGTTTCCAGGCGCAGCGTGTAGGCCGTGCACGCCTTCTGCACGATCACGGGCGTCACGGGAAGTCCGCCGAAATAGATGCGCACGTTCGGATAGGACTTCAGGTAAAGCGCGAATTTGGCGGCCAGCGTGCTCACGACCCAGCCGGCGTCCGCGAGCGCGTTCGCGTTCGCGCGGACGTTGGTGATCAGCACCTCGGTGCCCGTGGCGGGACCCGTCGCCGTCTCGTCGAGATGGAACACGCCCGGCTCTTCGAGATCGCCGGAAACCGCGTAGCTCTTGAGCCCCTTCCCGGCGTCGAAGGTGGTGTTCCACGCCACGTGGCAGCCCAGCGCGAACGCCTTGAAACGACCACGCCCGTGGCGGCCGTGGAGATGGCGCTTGCCCGCAGAAACCGCGCCGTCTTCGCGCTTCCAGCTGCCGCCCAAACCGCCGAACGTCCGTTCCACGCCGTCCAGGGCGATGCCCGTGCCGTCGTCGGAAATCCGCACCGCGTCGATGCCGCCGAGTCCGTTCTGGACGAGGTCGATCCGCACCTCGCGCGCGTCCGCGTCGAGCGCGTTCCACACCAGCTCCTCGATCGCCGCCAACGGCGACGCATGGCTCAACGAGGCGATGTAGTCCGCCTTGGCCTGCACCCGGAGATCACGCGTCATATCAGCTCCATGGGTTCGACTTGCGGCGGTTCGGACGAAGGATTCACGATCTTCTCGATGCGCTGGCGCACCCTTTCGAGTTCCGCCGAACAATCCTTCACCAGCTTCTTGCCCGCCTCGAAATGCGACATCATCTCGTCCAAGCTCAAGCGCCCAGACTCCATTTCGGA
>JAKSOX010000283.1 GCA_024405335.1 Kiritimatiellia bacterium | reverse complement strand
CGGCGGCGGACGCGCGCGGCAACGCCGCCAGCGCCAAGGCCGTCAGGATCGTGAGGAATCCGATTTTGCTTTTTGCGTTCATATCACTTGCCACCCTTCTGTTCGGCTCTCAGGCGCCGGCCCAATTCGGCAAACGCCTCCGTGCGGGTTTTCCTGTCGCGCTCGGCGAGTTCCGTCGCCTGCGCGTAAAGTTTCGTCCATTCCGGATACTTTTCCGGATTGCCGTCAAGCTCGATTTTGATCTGCTCCTCGTTCGCGCCTTCGGGCAGCGCGGCGCGCGCCCGGTCGATCAGCGCCTCGAGTTTCACGCGGACCTCGTTGTAGGGGATCACGACGTTTTCGATGCGCTCGCGGTGCTTCCTGACGAGTTCGTCGCGGAATTCCTGCCGCTGGAAAAACGGCACGTTCCGCGCCTCGGTTTTCGGCGCGCCTTCGGCTGGCGCTTTTTCGCCGCCGCGGCATCCGGGGATGCCGGTGATGCTCAAAACGGTCAGCATGCCGGTCAGGCAGACCAGCAGGCAGACGAGGTTTATTTTGTTCGCAGCCGTCATTTTCATTCGCCGTAGTATGATTTTTCGTCGATGATGACTTTCCAGAAAATCGCGCCCGCCGATTCCGGCTTCTCGGTGGTGAACGTCACGGGGCCTTCGACGCCGTTCGTTTCGGATCCTTCGACGTACTCGTAGTCGCCCGCGGGTTCGCCGCAGCGCCACAGCGTGTAGTAGCCGCGCGGGACGGCGTTCGTCGCCGTGATCGTGACCCGGCGGGTGGCGGCGTCGTATTCGAACGACCGGATCGCCAGCGCGGGCAGGCCCTCGAGGATTTTGCCGGAAGGATTCGCCGCGAACTCCGCCGTGACGCACGCGCACGGCACGTACGGGAACGCCGCCGCGTCCTCCACGCCGTTCGTGAACACCACGTACGCCACGCCCGCGAAATTCGTGGACAACACGCCGCGCGCGCCGTCCGTGTCGCGGCGGAAGCACGCGGCGGAATTGGAGACGTTGGTGCGCGTCTGGGCGTCGTCCAGATCGAGCGCGGCGCTCACCGAAGCCGCCACGTTCGTTTCGTCGCCGAGCCGGCGCGTGTCGAACGGCGGCATCACGCCGATGGTGGAAACGGCCGCCGCGAGCGGCGCGTCGAGTTCGAAAACGGAATCGTCGGAAACCGTGAGGTTCGCCTCGGTGACGCCGTCGAGCAGATGGTTCTGCTTGACGGTCGCGTCGCCGCGCACGCGCAGCGTCGATTCGTTGTTGACCGCGACGCCGCCCACGTCCTGCCCGAGGCATCCCGTGATCGTGCCGCCGAAGAAGTTGAACGTGCCGGCGTCGCCCACGCGCACGGCGCCGCCGCCCGCCTGCTGCACCAACGCCTCCACCGTGTTCGAGCACGACGCGATTTCGGAACCCGGCAGCATCGTGAACGTGCCGCCCGCCACGCCCACCGCGCAGCTCGCGAGCGTCGGCTCGTTGCCCCACATGTTCCGGATCTTCGCGCCCTCGGCCAGCGTCATTTCCGCGTTGTTCACGTAGAAGAGGATCGGGCACGACTTGTAGTAGTATTTCCAGCCGGAGAAGTTGTCGCCGATGCGGCACAGGTTTTGGTCGCGCCAGCAGTCCACCACCACGTTCGAAAGCGTCAGGGACGCGCCCGGGCACACCTCCACCGTGAACAGTTCGAGTTCCTTGTTGTCGACCACGCGCTCCGCGCTGCCGCGCGTCAGTTCGTGCGAAACGTCGTCCGCCGTGAGGAGGACGGGGTGTTTCACTTCCACGTCGGCGGAAAGCGCGCACGTCTTCAGCAGCGTGAGCGTCGCCGCGCCCGTGAGGCAGTCGAGCGCCGTTTCGAGATCGGGATACCATTCCGCCGCCGCGTCGTCGCCGGCGTACACGACCTTCACGGCCGCCGCCGCCGGCGTGCACTGCTTGGGCGCCGCGGGCGGCGCGTCCCAATAAAACGTGCGCTCCGCCGCGTCGAACCAGCCGCACGCGTCTTCGCCTTCGCGTTTCGCGCGGGAGTTGAAGAAATGAACGGCGGCAAGCT
>JAKSOX010000282.1 GCA_024405335.1 Kiritimatiellia bacterium | reverse complement strand
CAGTTTTCGACGACGTTGTGGTCCGGATCGAGGTGCTGGTCGGTCACGCCCACCACCAACGCGGCCCAACCCCTCGCCGCGAAAACGGCGGCAAGGCAGAACAAGTTCCATTTTCGCGCGGGCGCCATGGCGCTGCTCCTTTCATTCCCCAAAACGCAAAACGCCGCGGGGCGTGTTCACCGTGGCCTTGCAGCCGCGCGCTTCGGGCAGCGGCTTTTCCTCGAAGGTCGCCCAGCCGTCGGACGCGGGCTTCACGCCCATCACCTCCGAAACGAAGACGAACGCGGGCCAGGCGCTCCACACGTGGCACAAGCTCTTGCCCC
Organism: Kiritimatiellia bacterium; assembly: GCA_024405335.1. GTDB lineage: Bacteria > Verrucomicrobiota > Kiritimatiellia > RFP12 > UBA1067 > UBA1731. Next base: position 1,747 of record JAKSOX010000282.1, on the reverse strand, counting down.
ACTTGCGCCCGTAGAACCGATAGCGGTCGTCGCCCTTTTCCGCCGCGTCGTAACCTTCCCAGTACGTGGTGGCGCCGGCGTCGAGCATCGCTCCGAACACGCGCTCGAGGCCATCGAAAAATTCCCGCACGTGGCCCGTGCGCGCGAGCGCCACGAGTTCCCAGCCGAACATGTACGGCGTGCCCACGGGCGGCAGATCGCTTTTCGCGAGCGCGTCGCCGATGCGCGCGGAACGCTTCGCGTCCGCCACGCCGAAAACCACCGCGAGCACGTTCGCCTGGCGGCCGAACTCGGCCGCGCCGCCGGGATTCGCGCGGTAGAGCCCGCGCGGCTCGTCCCACGCGAGACGGTCCAACGACGCCTTCACCTTCGCGGCCAGCACGCGGTAGTCCTTCGCGCGCGCGTCCTTCACGCGGTCCGCCAACCGGGCGGACGCCTGCAGCGCCCCGTACCACAGCGCGTGGAGCGCGGTGCGCGATTCCGGCTTAGCCCAGTCGATGAACACCCAGTCGAGATCCTTCGCCACGAAACCGGTTTCCGGATCCGTGCGGGAAATCAGGTTTTCGACGCGCCAGCGGATGCGCCACCAGCGGTCCTTCAGGAACGCAGCGTCGCCGAAGTAAAGCTGGTAAAAGTCGTGCGACACGAGCGTCCACATCGAATAGGACGCCGTTCCGTTCACGTCGCCGAGATACGCGTCCATCGCCGAAAGCGACGCGCGCGCGACCGAGGCGTCGCCCCACACGTAGGCGTCGGCCAGCATGGACACCGTCAAATCGCCGCCCCAGGGCAGGCGGTCGCGCTTGATGCCGTCGATCAGGAAATCTCCCGCGCACAGTTCGAGCGTGCGCACGCCCACCTCGCGCATGCGGTTCCAGCGCGCGTTCGGCGACGAGAACTCCGCAGCCGCGGGACGGGGATGGACCACGTGCGCCACTTTCACGTCCGACACGTTCCCGCGCAAACGGAAAAAGCGCATCGCGAGCGCGTGGGCGGAACGCCAGCGTCCTTCCGCCACCTGCACCATTTCCGGATCGTACTCCATCATCGTGGTGTCGTCGTCCAGCATTTCCGGAATCGACTCGCCCACGCGCAGCACTGGCTTCGACGCGCACGCGCATTCGACGTACGCGAGGGATTCGCGCCCGAGGTCCCACCAGCCGTTCGTGGCCGCGGGCACGGCGCGGAACTCCGGCGGCCGCACTCGATGCGGCGGCACGGGACCGTCCGGATACGCGGCGGCGGGGCGCCACGATCCGTCGAACGTCTTCGCCTCCCAGTCCGTGCGCGGCGAGCGGATCGCGCCGCCGCCGGCGTAGCCGCCGAACGCGAGCACGTAGAGCCGGCCTTCCTTTTCGTCGTAGCGCGTCTCGGCCAGGCGGTCGCAGAAGAACGGCGCGGGCGCGTCCTTGGGGCATTTGACGCGGAACTGCGCCGTGGATCCGATCGCGGGCAGTTCGCCTGGATGTCCCGCGTACAAGCTCATGCGCCGCACGTCGTCCTGCATTTCGCGCACGCGCATGATTTCGAAATCCATCTGCGGATAGAGCCACGCGGCCCGGGCCGCGGACGCGGCGACGAACGCCGCCGCCAAACCGATTGTGCGAATGTCCATGTTCGTTCCTTTCCGTCCAACAAAACCTTGCGTCACCGCGGAATTTCGACGACGATGAAATCCCACGCCTTGAAGGAAAGCGTGCCGTCCGGCCCGACGGCCGCGTCGCCCATGGCGCGTTTCGCCGCCGGG
>JAKSOX010000281.1 GCA_024405335.1 Kiritimatiellia bacterium | reverse complement strand
CGGCAACGCGCAGCCGGCGGAACGGTACGAGGACGACCGCAAGCTGGCGGCGGTCGAGGCGGAGAAGAACATTGATCTGTTTCTCAACCAGCTCGTGACGGATGTCTTTACGAATGAGCAGGGGCGCATCGACGGGGTTGGGTCTGTTCATACGCGGACAGGTGTTCGCCGCCGGTTCGCCGCACGGCTTTTCGCCGACTGCACGGGCGACGGGACGGTCGGCTATCTCGCGGGGGCGGACTGGCGGCTCGGACGCGAGTCGAAGGCCGAGACGGGCGAGAAGAACGCGGTTGACGTCGCCGACAAGCAGATTCTCGGCGCTTCGTGCCAGTGGTACGCCGAAAAGAAGAGGACGGAAGGCGAAGGGCGCGTCGCGGAATTTCCCGACGAACCGTGGATGATACGGTTCAACGAGGAGGCGGTGGACTACGCGCTGCGCGGCGACTGGAACTGGGAAACGGGCATGAACCGCGACCAGCTCGGCGACTTCGAGACGGTGCGCGACTACGCGATGCTCGTCGCGTATTCGAACTGGAACCACGTGAAAAACGTCGGCCCGCGCAAGGCGGAATTCGCGGACGCCGAACTCGTCTGGCTCGCGCACGTCGCCGGCAAGCGCGAGACTCGGCGGCTGATGGGCGACTACGTCCTCACCCAGCAGGACGTAGTCGAGGACCATCCCCATCCTGACGGCACCTGCTGCACGACGTGGGCGATCGACCTGCACTACCCGATGCCGGCGAACCAGCGCAACTATCCGGGCGAACCGTTCCGTTCGATTTGCACGCACTACGAGCACCACGCCCATCCGATTCCGTACCGCTGCTTCTATTCGCGCAACGTGCCGAACCTGTTCATGGCCGGGCGCGACGTTTCGGTGACGCACGTGGCGCTGGGGACGACTCGCGTGATGCGCACGCACGGCATGATGGGCGAGGTCGTGGGCATGGCGGCGGCGATCTGCAGGAAACACGGCTGCGATCCGCGCGGCGTGTACGAATGCCATCTCGAAGAACTCAAGGCGCTGATGCGCCGCGGCGTCGGACTCGGCAAGCCGCAGCCGCCGCAAACCTACAACGCGGGCTATCTGGGCGACGACACCGCGATGCTCCAGAACCTGCTCGATTCAGGCAAGGGGCGCGTCGAATTCCCCGAAGGACTGTGGATCGTGTCCAAACCGCTTTTGATCGGATCCGACACGCATCTCGTCTGCTCGCCCAAAACGACGATTCGACTGCGCGACTGGTCGAACTGCCCCGTCCTCATGAACCGCGGCAGCGAGCCGGGCGGTTCCGACCGCAACATCACGGTGGAGGGCGGCACGTGGGACGGCAACAACGTGAAGCAGAAGCGCGGTCGCGCCCGCTTCCCGGGACGGCCGGGCGGCGGCGACGTCAACCAGCTCACCGTTTTCGCCGGCGTCACGAATCTCACGCTGCGCGGCATGACGCTGAAGGACCCGGACAGCTACTGCATCGAACTCACCGACGTCGCGGACTTCACCGTGGAGGACGTCGTCTTCGACTGCAACGACAAGACGCCCAACCAGGACGGTCTGCACGTCGACGGCTCCGCGCGCAACGGCTGCATCCGCAATCTGCGCGGGCACACCAACGACGATTTCGTGGCGCTCAACAGCGACGAGGGCGACTGGCGCAGCCCCTCCAGCGACATCGCCGACGTGCTGATCGACGGCATCTACGGCGGCGACGACGGCTACACGGCGGTGCGGCTGCTGTCGCGCAACGCGAAAATCGAGAACGTCGTGATCCGCAACGTCTACGGCAAGTACAAGTACAACGGCGTGTCGTTCACGCATTGGGCGTTCGAGAACCACAAGCCCGGCATGGGCCATTTCGACAACGTCGTGATCGAAAACGTGTTCGCGTCGAGCTGCATGAAGCGGGACAACGGCGCGTGGGGCATGGTCCTCTTCCAGGAAGGAGTGGAGAGCGTGGGCCGCGTCGTGGTCCGCAATCTCCGCCGCGTGGACGGTCCCGACTGCTTCAACGGCACGCACACGATCAAAATCGGCGACGGCGTCAAAATCGACACGCTGGTGCTGGACAACGTG
>JAKSOX010000280.1 GCA_024405335.1 Kiritimatiellia bacterium | reverse complement strand
TCGTAGTGCGCGAGGGACGGGTCGCCGCCCGCCAAACGCAGATGGAACTCCGCCGGACCGGCCTTCCACAGGACTTCGTTCGACACGACGTTCCGGCAATCGACGCGGAAAGTCGCCGTGAACCCCGCGTCCGCCGCGACCGCCGCCGCGTGCGCCAAAACCAACGGCGCCGCCGCGGCCAACCATTTCTTCGCCCTGTTCCGCCCGATCATCTCGCGCCTCCCCGATCCTCCCTGCGCCGTCCGCCATTCGCCGAACAAAGGAAAGCCCAGTCTTCGGCGGCGGGACGCTTCGGCAACGCCAGTTCTCCGGCGGCGGACGAAACGCGCTTTTCGACGGAGCTTTCGCCGGTGCGCGGGTCGAAGCGCTCGATTGCGTATTCGGCGTTCGGACGCAACCCCGTCAACGTGCCGGTGTCCACGCCTTTCCGGTCGAACACGTAGACGACGGCCACGCCGTCGCCGACCGCCGCGGCGGACGCCGCGCCGCCCACCGTCCCCGCCGCGCGGAAACGCACGGATCCCGCGAAATCCGGCACCAGTTTCCACCACTCGACCTTCGCCATGAACCGGCGGAAATGCGCCATCTGGCAGGCCGAAGGATACTCCAGCGCCTTCCGCCAGGGCGTGTGCTTCTCTTCCACCGAAACGGTCTCGATTTCGTCGGCCGATGCGCGGTCCATGTCGTACGTCGACCGGAACAACCACAGGTCCGCCGCGCCGTAGCCGTACCCGCAGAAGCCGCTCAGGAAGGAAATCCACGCCTGCGCGCGCGCCCCGAAATTCATCGTCCAAAGCCCGCAGTAGCGGCCTTCGTAGTTGACCGCCGCCCGCGAATCCCGCCAGTAGTCCTTCAGCATCTCGACGCGCTGGCCGCGGTTGTCCAGCGCCGGCGACCACTGCGCGCCCCACCAGACGTGGCCGCATTCCGCCGCCGTCGCCGGATCCGCGAACGTGGATTTTCCTTCCGCGCGTCCCGTCGCGTTCGTGTCGAATCGCGTGCCCGCGCCCGTCACGGTCGTGTGGCCGACGTTTTCCTGGTGCGCCGTGAGCGGGTGCGCGTAGGCGTCCAGCTCGTGGAAGCACCGCGCGATGCACACGAAAGGATTGTCCTTGCGCGCCCACGTCCGGTTCTGGTCCGGGTGGTAGAAATCGTTGTCCACCTCCTGCCCCAGCGTCCACATCACGGGATAGGCGCCGTAGCGCGCCACCCAGTAGCGCGACAAACGGCGAAACGCATTGGTGTTCGCGCACAGCGCCTTGTTGTTCATCAACCAAGGCGTGAGCGCCTGGGCGTTCGCGTGCACCAGCCCGCAGTCCGCGACCGTCCGGAACGCGCGGTCGAGCGTGCGGAACCCGGCGACGTCCTTCTCGTCGACCGTTCCGTCCGACACGTCGAACGAACAGCCGAGCGGCTCCGACTGCCAAACGGTGAACCCCTGCTCGACGCGGCGTTTCGCCACCGTCTCGACGTGCCGTTCGCCGGGATGCGCGGCGTCGTCCTCGGCTTCGCGGCCGAATCCCCAATGCGTGTCGCCGAGATAGAAAAACGGCGTGCCGTCCGCGTAGAAAAAGTGCTTCTTTCCGGGCTCCGCCCGCACGAAGCCGCGCCGGTAGATTTCAAGCGCGCCGTCGTAGCGCTTCACGTCGATCGCGCCCGTCACGCCGTCCAGCGACGGCTCCCCGGCGCACGCGGTGCGCCAGGTCCACCGGCCTTCCCGCGGCGGCGCGAAACGCACCTTGTACGACGCGCCGCCGTCCCAAAACGCCGGCACGCGAAGCGACAGCTCCCCGCAGGAAAAGACGGCGTCGACTTCGACGTCGCACCCCGTCTTCCCCGACGACGCCAAGTCGATCTCGCTCACGCGCCAGGTGACGCCTTCCGTCGCCGCCGCGCAAACGCCCGCCGCCGACAACCACACGCAAAACAATGCTTTTTTCATGGGCGCATTATACCACGTTTGGCGACAGGGGACTACGCTTTTTTGGCGGTCGCCGAAAGGTCATTTCTCCATCCTCCAGCCGCGGCTGTTTTTCAGCCGTTTTTCGGCAGTTTTTCTTTCGCGCCTATACTATAATATAGGCGCTGAAAAACT
>JAKSOX010000028.1 GCA_024405335.1 Kiritimatiellia bacterium | reverse complement strand
CTCTTGTTGCGTGTCGCGCAAGCGACTTGCGTTCTTCACCGAGCGCATCCCCAACTCTGCGACAATGCCAATTTCTGCGGCTTTGGCGCGAGGTCGCCCAGGGCGCGTTCCCGTTCATGAGGGAGGAACTCGGCGGGCTGGACGAAACGGCCAGACTCTTCGTGGTGATTTGCGGGGACGGCGTCGTGCCGGAAGCGTTTGATTACGCGAAGCGGAAATGCACCCGCGACGTGGTATACTACACGCCCGTTCTTCTTCCAACCAGGAGCAGCCATCCATGAAAAAACCGGAAATCTTGGCGCCGGCGGGCGATTTCACGTCCTTGCAGGCCGCGCTCGACGCGGGCGCGGACGCCGTCTACTTCGGCCTCGACGCATTCAACATGCGCGCCCGCGCGAGCGCCAACTTCCGCCGCGAAGACCTCCCGGAAATCGCGGCCCGCTGCCGTGCGCGCGGCGTGAAGCGCTACCTCGCGCTGAACACGATCGTGTACGAGGACGAATTGGACGCCGTGGACGAACTCGTCCGTATCGCGAAGCCGCACGTGGACGCCTTCATCGTGTCCGACTGGGGCGTCATCGCCCGCTGCCGGAAGCACGGCGTCAAGTTCCACTGCTCCACCCAGATGAGCACCTCGAATTCCGCCGCCGTGGAATTCCTCGCCGCCCAAGGCGCGGAGCGCGTGGTGCTCGCGCGCGAATGCACGCTGGACGAAGTCGCGCGCATCGTCGCGGCCGTCCCCGGCACGGAAATCGAATGTTTCGTGCACGGCGCGCAGTGCGTGGCCGAATCCGGCCGCTGCTTCATGAGCCACGAGGCCTTCGGCGCCAGCGCCTGCCGCGGCGAATGCCACCAGCCATGCCGCCGCGCCTTCCTGGTGAAGGCGGTGGACTTCTTCACGGACGACGCGGGAAAGCCGATCCACGAGTCGGACACCGCCTTCACCGTGACGCCGCACACCGTGCTTTCGGCCAAGGACCTCTGTTCGCTGCCGTTCGTGGACAAGCTGATGTCCGCCGGCATCGCCAGTTTCAAGATCGAAGGCCGCGCGCGGAATCCCGAATACGTGAAGACCGTGACAGCCGCCTACCGGCGCGCGGTGGACGCCGTGGCCGCCGGCGCGTTTTCGCCCGCGCTCGCGGAGGAGCTGACGGCGTCCGTGAAAACGGTTTTCCACCGCGAGTTTTCGTGCGGACTCTACTTCGGCCGCCCTGGAAAGAACCAGTTCACGGACGTGCAGAACTCCAGCGCCACGCAGGTGAAAAGACACGTGGGCGTGGTGCTCGACTACTTCCTCAAGGCCGGCGTCGCGCAGGTGCAGATCCAGGACGCATCGGTCAAAACGGGCGACGTCGTGCAGATCCACGGCCCCACCACGGGCGTGCAGGAATGCACAATCGTCTCCCTCCGCCGCGACGACGCCGTGCTCGAAACCGCCGAGCGCGGAAACTGGGCCACCTTCCCCGCGCCCCGCTGCCGCGTGGGCGACAAAGTGTTTCTCATCGAACGGCGTTGAAACTGACGCCGCCCACGACGTCCAGGGACGACCGGCATTCGCGGTAGCGAACCGCCCCCTCGTGCGTGAGCAGATGGCCCCAGTCCACGGGACGGAAGCGCGGCGTCATGCGCGTGGCGACGAACCGACCGGCGAACGGGCCTTCGGCGCGGAAGAACGCCTTGAGCGTGCCGTCCCCGGGAATCGCCTTGATTTCGCGCCCGGCGCAAAGCGCGTTGAGCGGACGCGCTTCGAAGGTCGCCCGCGCGCCCGGCGTTTTCAGGAACGACAGCGTCCACGCGGCTCCGTCGTCCAGCGTGAACGTGCCCTCGCAGGAACCGGACGCCTCCGTCGTGAACACCTCGGCCACTTTGCACCAGCCGTTGGTCGCGTAGGACACGCGGTATTCGGGAAGATCAGTGTTCATGCAAAGCGTGTCGAGATTCGCGCCTTTGACGGCCATCTTCGAACGCACGGTGACGTTGCGGATTTCCGCCTTCGGCTGGTACAGGAACTTCATCCAGTGCGGATCCGCGTCGCTCCCGCACACGCCCCAGAAGCCGCCGTCGATCTTGAGGCACGGGTCCACGCCCGGATCGCATTTGAGCAGGGAGCCGTTGCGATCCTCGCAGCCGTGTTCCGATCGGTCGTCCCAGTACATGACGCCGCGGACGTCCGCCATGCACCGGCCGCCGACGAACTCGAACGGATGGTAGCACGTGTCGGGGTAGACGTTGGAGCCCACGAACTGCGCGTTTTCCGCGAATTTGATTCCGCGCGTACCTTTCCACCAGGCGGCCTTGTCGCCGGTCTTCGCCATGCACCCCGTCCAGAGGTGGAGATTCTCGCCGTACGTGTAGCCGAAACGCAGTTCCAGGCCGATTTGCGCGGCCATGACCTCCACGTTGCTCAAACGGCAGTCCCAGGAGCGCACCAGAATGCCGCGGCTGCCTTCGAAATACTTTTCCGTGGAGCCCCAGATGCAGACGTCCTGCACGAAGATCGGCCGGGATCCACCGCATTCGATCGAAACGCCCGTGCCGCCGAGCCGGTAGATGCCAATCTTGGAAAGGAACGCGTAGTTGCCGGGACGCCCCGGCAACACCCGGATCGCAGTTTCCGCGCTGTGGCACATGAAGTTCACCTCTTCCACGTTCACGTTCCGCCGGTCGCCGAACGAAACGATCGCCAGCGAACCGTCCTCGCACGCGATGCGCGAAACGAACCACGTGCGCGTGTCGTCCAACTGCGGATCGCCGGACGTCTTGTCTGGACAACGCGAAAAGCCCTTCCCGAAAATCGAATGGCAGAGCACGAGCGGTTTTTCCACGAGATAGCGCCCGGGCGGGAAATAGAGGGCGTTCGTCTTCGTGGCCGCGTTGACGACGTCGCTCACGTCGGCGCTGCCGTCGTTTTTGGCGCCCAAAGTCAACACGTCGACCGGTTCGGCGGCGAAAGCCGCGCCCGCCAACGCCAACGCAAAAACAAAAACGGATTTTCTCATGGGACACCTTCCTTTCGGCGACGGTCAAGGCGAAACGCGAAGCGCGGCGGCCGCACGGGTGAACACGTAGGTTCCGGGCGCGAGCGCCGTCGGCCGTTCGCCAGGCAGGACGAGCGTCGCCTCGGAGTTCGCCGGCACGCGGAAACGGTACTGCACGCCGCCGTCGGGCAGGCATTCCCACGTGCTGGAAATCCGGCCCATCGGCGAATCGAAGTTCGCCTCGACGCGGCCCAGGCGCTTGTCCGGACGCGGCTCGAGGAAGAAGTGCCGGAAGCCGGGCTTCTCCCAGTCGGGACGGATTCCCGCCGCCGTTTCGTAGAGCCACTGCAGCACGCAACCGTAGGCGTAGTGGTTGAAGCTGTTCATCCCCACGTCGCCGAAGCCGCGGTCCTTGGTGTAGGAATTCCAGCGCTCCCAAATCGTGGTGGCGCCCTGGTCCACGGAATAAAGCCAGCCGGGGAAATCGTGCTGCAGCAGCGTCGCGTACGCGAGGTCCGCGCGGCCGCATTTCGTGAGCGCGGGCAGCAGGAACGGCGTGCCCAAAAAGCCCGTCCGCAGTTTGCCGCCGTGCTTTTCCACGTCCGCCGCGAACGCGGCGACCGTCTTTTCGCGCCCCGCGCCCTCCACGAGGTCGAGCGCGATCGCGTAGGCGTAGCACGTCTGCCAACGGCACTTCGGCGCGAGTTCGCCGTTCGCGTCCAGGAACTTCGCCTTGAACGCCGCGCGCGCCCCGCGTTCGATTTCGGCGTACGGCGCGGGATCCTTCCCGAGCGCGCGGGCGGCATCCTGCATCATCATCGCGTCCCACACGAGGTATGCGTGCGAAAGCAGGTGCTTCAGTTCTTCGCCGTTGTTCGCGAGCGACAGCCAATCGCCGAAGTCCGGCACGGGGTCGTGCGGCACGGGATCCTGCGCCACGAGCTTCAGGAACTTGTCCATCGCCGCGAAGTTCTTTTCCAGCACCGTCCTGTCGCCGAACATGCGGTAGAGGACGTGCGGCACCACGACGCCGGCGTCCGACCAGCCGGTGGAAGGCCCGAGGTGTTTCGCGGGCGGGAACGGCGCCACGAACGGGAACGCGCCCGTGGGCAGCGACGAATCCACAGCGTCCTCCATCCACTTGGAGAGGAACCCGTACGTGTTCGCGTTGTACGCGCCCGTGGCGGCGAACACCTGCGTGTCGCCGCTCCAGCCCTGTCGTTCGTCGCGTTGCGGGCAGTCCGTGGGAACGGAAAGGTAATTCGAGCGCTGACCCCAGACCACGTTCGACACGAGCTTGTTCACGCTCTTGTCGCCCGTCTCGAAGGAGCCCGTTTCGTCCGCCCGCGCGATGGATGTGACGGGTATCGCCTGCGCGGACGTCACCTCGATCGGGCCGTCCGCCCGCACGGACATGTAGCGGTAGCCGAAAAACGTGCGCGCCGGCACGTAGGTCTCCGCGCCCGTTCCCGCGAACACGTATTCGACGCGCGCCTTCGCCTTGCGGAGATTCGCGAGGTAGACGCTGCCCGCGGGGCCGTCGTTCCCGCGCGCCGTTTCGCCCTGCGCGTCGTTGAGCATTTCGCCGAAGCGGAGCGTGGCCCGCGTGCCGGCCGCGCCCTTCCAGACCATCTCCGGCACGGCCGCGTGGTTCTGCCAGAAGTCGAACACGATTTCCTCGCCCGGCTTGATCTTGAGCGACTTCGCGCGCTTGACGATCGCGCCGTGGGAAACGATCTTGCCCGCCGCGTTGGTGGCGAACCCGACGACGTCCGCGTCGCGCCACGTCCAGTAGTCGGCGCAGCCGTGTTTGAGGTCCTCGCGCCAGACGATCGGCGGACCCGTCAGCGGGCGCATCTCGCCGCGCGCCCATGCGAAATGCGTCTGCCGCGCCGGTTTCCAGTCCGCCGGCGCGCCGGCCGCGCGCCACGGCGTCGCCACGCGCGCGTCGTAGACCTCGCCGTTGAAGAGCGACGCCTCCTGCACGGGCCCCGCGTACGCGGCCTGCCACGACGCGTCCGAAACGACGCGCCGCTCGGTGCCGTCCGCGAAGCGCAGCAGCAGCACGCAACCGAACGCGTTCTCGTTCGGCGGCAGCGTCCACGGGTACATGCGCGTCCACCAGGTGCTCACCACTTCGGCGCACAGCACGTTCTTCGCGCCGGCGGACCTGTTGAAACGGTCCGTGACGTCGTAGGAATAGTAGTGCCGGCCGTGTTCCAACGTGGTGTAGCCTGGCTTGAGCTTTTCGGCCGCGCCCACTTCCGCGCCGTTGAGGTAAAACTCGCCCACGCCCATCGCGGACACGAACCACCACGCCTCGCGCACCTCCTTTTCGTTGACGAGCGTCTTCACCACGACCGTGGTGTCCGGCTCGGCGTCGCCGCGTTTTGCCGCCACGGTCACGAACTTCGCGTCCTTCCACGGATCCCGTTCGAGCAGCCCCGTCGAAAATGCCGCTTCCGCGGGCGCGAGCCATTCGCCGCCGTTCGTGCGCACGCGCACCTGCCAGCGGTAGTGCACGGCGCTCTTCAGCGCCGGCCCCGCGTAGCGGACGCCCAGGGATTCGGCGGACGCGACCTCGCCGGAATCCCACACGGGCTTTTCGGCGTCCCGCTCGAACAGCGCGATCCGGTATGCCCGCTGCGCGAGTCCGGGCGCGTTGCCCTCCATGCGCCAGGAAAACGTCGGCGCGCCCGTCACGCCGAACGGCTCGCGCACCTGGTTCGTGCGCAGGCCGGCGACGCGCGCGCGCTCGACGGCGTCGGGATCGTCGAACGCGGCCAGCGGCACGACCGTGAGGCCGGACGAATTCTTGACGTTCACGTCCGTGGAAGTGGATGCGAGCACGTAGAGTTTGCCTTCGAATTCGCACGCCGACGGATAGCACCACTCGAAGCGCAGATTCGCCGCCGGGCAGTCGCCCTGCTGCAGGTAGAACGCGCGGGTGAAGTCGCGTCCGCCCTTCTCGCCCAGCCAGATCGCGAGCGTGCGGCGTCCGTACTGCCCGCCCTCCTCCTTCGTGTTCGCGATCAGGTAGCGGCGCCCGTCCGACAGCACTCCCGCCGCCGGTTTTGCGGGCGACACGCGGAACGGCAGATTCGGCAGCAGCTTCCACGTTTCGCCTTCGTCCAGCGATTCGTGCACGCGCAACCCGCACCCGCCGGGCGCGCCGTAGTCCGAACACCGCACGAACGCGGTGAGCCGCCTGCCTTCGGCGATCAGCCCGGGCTCGGAACACTGGTAGACCTGCTTCGTGCCCGGCACGTATTCGTCCGAAATGTCGGAGAAGCGCCATTTGCCGGCGGGGTCGACCGTTTCGCTGATCGCGAGCGTCGGACGGCTCTTCGCCCAGCGCGCGGAGGTGCGCGGCACGTAGCGGCGCCCGGCGATCATCCATTTGCCGTCCGTGCGCGCCTGCATGGCGGCGTTGGGAATGAAGTCCGCACCCATGAGCCCCGCGGAAACGAACCTTTCCCCGGCGGCGTCCCACTTGAAGATTTCGCAGTCGCGCACGACGTCGGGCCCGATCATCCGCGACGCAAAAAGGTAGAGGTCCTTGCCGTCGGAGCCGAAGGCCGGCGGCACGTACATGAACGCCCCCTTCGCTTCGTCGGGCTTGGCGTTAGGGTCGCCCGCGAAAATCTTCACCGGACTCCACGTTTCGCCGCCGTCGTCCGACCAACGCCCGCGGATGACGGAGTTGCCGATCATCTCGCTTTTCGGGCAATTGTACCACGCCGCCCAAAGCCGGCCCTTGAACGCGAAAATCGCGTTGTCGTGCAAATAGCCGAACTGCGCGTCGGGCCGGGCCAGCGCCCGCGTCTCGACGACGCCCGGCTTGAACCGTTCGATCGCCGGCACCAAACCGTCCGCCCACGCCGGCGCCGACATCAGCGCCGCCAAAATCCATGCGTTTCGTTTCATGTCATTCTCCTTTTTCTTCGAATTTCCCGAACGCCACGACGCGCAGCGTTTCCGGCGGCAGAACGATCCGCACCGTCGCCTCGGCCGCCGGACCCGTCCGTTCCGGCGTCCACGCCCACTCGCCGCCCGTGACGAGCTCGCGCGTCGGGCCGAGCCCGCCGTCCTTGCGGCGCAGCACCACCGCGCGCGCTTCGGACGCGGGGTTGAACACCGTCGCGAAGCATTTGCCGCCGCGCGCGCCGAACTGTTCGCACGCGATCGCCGGATCGTCCGCGGAAAGCACCTGGTTCACGTCGCGCCAACCCGCCTCCGCGAGCGACTTCGCGATCGGCATGTACTTCTTGAAGAGCGGCCGGTCGCGGTTGTACAGCGAAGGATTCTTGAAATACTGGCTCGTCGCGGCGTCCGCGCTGAAAAATCCCGGGAAGCAGCCGTAGGCGATCGAACGCTCGAAATACTTGCGCACTCCGTCGTCCCCCAAAACCGAGAAATCCGTGTTCATCAGGAAGCAGAACGGCTTGCGGCCCGCCATCCCGCGCCACAGCAGGAACTCCTCGGCGGACGGCGGCGTCCACGCGCGTTTGCCGCCGCGCCAGTCGCACCAGTCCGTCTCGCTGCCGAGCACGTCGAGCCACGGCGCGAGGAACCACCATTTGAGCGGCGTGCCGTTCGCCATCGAAAGGCGCCCGCGCGCGTGCACGCGCTCCGCCACCCGCCGCACGTACTCGTAGGCGATCATGCCCTTGAACACGGCGGGGCGCTTCGTCTTCGGTTCCCAGGTGAGCGGCGTTTTCATGCCCGCGAAATGCGCGCGATTGAAATCGAGCGGCACCGTGACGTAGAGTTCCGCGGAATCGACGTATTCGCCGTCGACGCCGGCCGGGAACGGCTTCGCGTGGCGGCGCCTGAACGCTTCGGGCGGGAAGTGCGCGTCCCACGCGCGCCACGGTCCCGGCTGGTCGGGCGCGGAGTTGTAGCACCACACCGCGCCGCGGCACCACGGCACGTCGTGGATGGAGCCGACGGGCTTTCCGGCGGCGTCGTGGATCACCGCGTCCGCCCACGCGGCGGCGAGCCGCGAGCCGCGGTCCTGCGGAACGGCCTTCATCGCCCGCAATTCGGCGCAGCGCTTTTCGGCCATGCGCGCGCAATCGGCGAGCGTGTAGGAATTGGTGGGACCCGCCACGTCCATCCAGTAGGTGCACGGCTCCGTGTAGTGGAACGTGTACACGCCGTGGGCGTCGTCCCAGTCGGGTTCGTTGTCCCCCTCCTTGTACGCGAACGAAAAGTCCTCCCAGCCCGCAACCTCGCTGATCCGCGCGAACGGCATCCAGACGCCCCACTTTTCGACGCGCACGCGGAAGAGGTCCGCGTGCCGGCGGCGCCAGTCGGCCATCGCGCCGCGGAAACCGCGCGGGGCGGCGAAACGCGCCACGCGCAACTCGGCCTTGGGCGCCTCGCGCGTGAGCGCCACATCGAAATCGGCGAACGCCGTGCGCGCGGCGGGATCGCACCCGAAGCGCGCCACCGCGGGAAACCAGGGGTCGAACGCAAGCGCGAACGCCCCGCCGTCAACCGTTTCCGCCACGGCGAGCGGCCATTTCGCGAGCGTTCCCCGGCCGGCCTCCACGGCGTCGCCAGCGTACCGTTCGCCCGCGCCGGCGGCAAGCGTTTCGGCGGCGCACGGCGACGTCCACCACGTGATTCCGCCCTTGCCCGCCACGGGCCACGCCACGCGCACCGCGAGCGCGCGGTCGTTGGTGGTGGAGGACGCCAAGGCGACCGACCACGTGTCCGCGGCGACGCCCGCGAGCGACGCCTTCACGTCGTCGGCGCGCGCGCCGGTGGCGGCGTCCACCACGGTCACGGACGGCGCGAAGCGCGGCAGCGCGGTCATGTCGAACGAACGGAAATACGCGCCCTGAGGGTCGTGGCCGTCGGCCAGCGCCTGCAAATGCAGATAGGAAAGGCCGAACTTCGGCCGGCCCGCGAGTTCCTGGGAGGCCACGTGGACGCCGTCCACGGCGACGAATCCGACGCCGGCGTCTTCGTCCCACTCCACCGCGAGCCGATGCCACTGGCCGGCGGGAAGATCCGCCGCCGTGAACGCGCGCGTGAACGGACTGCGTCCGGGCGACGTTTCGTCGCACGGATTGAACCAGTGGTCCGACAGCGAAAGGCGGAACCCCGCGCCGTCCACGCGGCATTCGAGTTCCACGCGCCCGCGGCGCGCGGCGGGGAAGTTCCACGCCGCGCCCTGGCGGTCCGACACGAGACGCGGATCGCGGATGCGGCACACCTGCAGGCACTGGCGGTTCGTGCCCCGGCCAGTTTCCGGTTCGCGCACGAGCAGCGCGCCCGGCACGCGCTCCCAGGCGCAATGGCCCATGTCGCGCCCGCGCCAGCCGCCCGAAAGCGACTTCACGAAAAGGTGGTGCGAAATCGCCTCCAGACCGCGGCTGAAATCCTCACGGCGCGCGGTTTCCAGCAGCCAGTCGGGGTCGAACTTCACGAAACGCCGCGCGGCGGCGTTTTGCCCGCAGGCCAGCAGCACCGTGCCGTCGTCCAGCTCGAGCGCCTGCGTCTGGTGGACGCTTTTGTCGTGTTCCTCGCCCGCGCCCGCGCCGAGTTCGCGGAAGTCGCTCGCGTTGCGCACGGGGTTCAGGATCAGCTCGCGGAAGCCCCGCCAAGTATTGCCGTCGTCGTCGGAGATTGCCGCGTGGAGCGCGTCGCGGTTCGTGAACACCGTCTCCCACTGCCCGGACCGCTCCCCCTCGCCGAGTTCGGGGTAGTTCTCGAGCCCCAGCGTCGGCAGCATCGCGGTGTTGTTCCAGATGAAAAGCAGCCGCCCGTCGCGCAGACGGAAGAAATACGGCATCGTGTTCGCCTGCCAGAACGCCGGGTCGGGACGGCCCTCGCTCCACGTTTCGCCGCCGTCGCGCGATTCGTAGAACGCGGCGTGTTCGCCGCTCGTGCGCACCACGAGCTTGAGCGTGCCGTCCGCGAGTTCCGCCACGGAAGGTTCGCAGCCGTCCGAAAACCAGTGCGGCCGCTTGTCGCCGGGGCTCAGGCGCGGCACGCCCGGCACGGGCGCGAGGTCTACGCGCTTCCAGGTGCGGCCGTCGTCGTCCGACCAGCACACGGTGGAATGGTAGCGCCCGCCGCGCTCGGCGTCGCAAAGCACGTCGCTGAACGCGGCCACCCAGCGCTTGCGCGAACGGAGCGGAATCAACTGCCGGAGTTCCAGCGACTTCCACGGCATCGCGACGCGCTCGGCGGCGACGTCGCCCGGGCCCTTCTTGGAGCGCACGAGCGTCACGGGGTCCATGCCCGTGAAGCAGATCCAGTCGCCGCTCCAGGGGCTTTGCACCATCGCGCCTGGATCGCGCGGATCGGCGACATGCACGGTCCAGTTCTCGCCGTCGCGCGAAGCGACATACACGCGCTGCGCGCGCCCGTTCGTTTCGCGGCGGCCGTAGTGGCGGATTTCGCCGTCCGCCGTGCGGCACATGTCGCGCACCGCGTAGCACGGCGGCACGCCAACGACGCGCGGCGCCGCCGCGCCGAACGCCGCGAAAACCGAAAAACAACCCAACGCCCACACGATTTTTACCATCTCTTCTCGCTCCGTTCCTGACGCTCCCCGCGAAACTTTCACCGCACTCTCCGCGCGACGAGCGCGGTGCGCGCGGGCAGATACAACTTGATTTGCTGGACGAGTTCGTCGCCCGACCGCGTCAGCAGCGGCACGTAGCGCTGCTTCGGCGCGATGCGCCCCTGGCCCGCGAAACGGACCTCGTCCGTGTCGAGCACGCGTTCGTACGCGCCCGGCGGCACCATGACGCCGTAATCCGCGTACGACCGCACGGGGCTGAAATTGAACGCGAAGAACAGATCGCCGCGAATGAACGCGAGCACCTGGTCCGCGTCGTGCGCCGCGAGCAGCACGGGCCGGTCGCCGTTCGCGCCCGCCTCCTCGATCGAGCTCATCGTGCCGCGCAGATGCGTCATCGCCGCGTCGAAATCGCCGAGTCCCCTGAACTTGAGCGACGGATCGTCGCGCAAACTCCACTGGCGGCGCGCGTGCGCGAAGCTCCAGCCGTTCTCGGCGCGCGGGAAGTCGATCCATTCGGGATGGCCGAATTCGTTGCCCATGAACGCGAGATACGCCCCGCCCGACAACGCGTAGGTCGCGAGTCGCGCCATTTTGTGGAGCGCCACCGCGCGGTCGATCGCGGGATTCGACTGGTCCACGCGCATCGCGTCGTACAGCGCTGAATCCGCCAGCTGGAAGAGAAACGATTTGCCGCCCACGAGCGCCTGGTCGTGGCTTTCAACGTAGGACACGACGCGCTCCTCGGCGCGTTTGTCGGTGAGCGCCCGGTAGATCGAGGACGGCGCCCACGCTTCGTCCGGCGTCTTCTCCGCGAGCCGGAACCAGTAGTCCGGCTCGCCCATCGCCATGCGGAAATCGAAACCGAGCCCCCCGTCCTCCGGCGGCGCCGCGCATCCGGGCAGTCCGCTCACGTCCTCGGCGATCGCGAGCGCGTCCGGACGGACCGCGTGGATCACGCGGTTCGCGAGCGCGAGATACGCCCAGGCGTCGTCGTCCACGGAGCCGTTGAAATACATCGCGTAGTCCGTGAACGCGGTGCCGAGGCCGTGGTCCCAGTAGAGCATCGACGTGACGCCGTCGAAACGGAAGCCGTCGAAGCGGTATTCGTCGAGCCAGAACCTGCAATTGGACAGCAGGAAGTGGAGCACGTTCGTCTTGCCGTAGTCGAAGCAGCGCGAATCCCAGGCGCGGTGCCGACCCTTGGCGCCCGCGTGGAAATAGAGGTGCTCCGTGCCGTCGAACGCGGAAAGGCCGTCGCGTTCGTTCTTCACCGCGTGGCTGTGGACGAGATCCATGATCACGCGCAGGCCCATGCCGTGGGCGGCGTCCACGAGCGACTTGAGATCCTCGGGCGTGCCGAAACGCGAACTGGCGGCGAAGAAGCTCGAAACGTGGTAGCCGAAACTGCCGTAGTACGGATGCTCCATCACCGCCATCAGCTGGACCACGTCGTAGCCGGCCGCCTTGATGCGCGGGAGCATCCGGTCGCGGAATTCCGCGTACGTGCCCACGCGGGGCTCCTCGAGCGCCATGCCCGCGTGCGCCTCGTAGATGCGCGGCCGCTTCGCTGCGCGCGGCGGCGCGTTCCGCCAGACGTATGGCTCCGGGGCCCACACCTGGGCGGCGAAAAGATTCGTCTGCGCATCCTGCACCACGCGGCGCGCGTAGGCGGGGATGCGTTCGCCGCGCCCGCCGGGCCACGCCATTTCCAGCCGGTAGAATTGTCCGTGCCGGAAGGCGGACGCGGGGAAGCGCCCTTCCCACGTGCCTTCCGCGTCAATCCGGCGCAACGCGAAACGCGGCTCGAGCGCCCACCCGGAAAAATCGCCCACCAGCGACACCGCCGTGGCGTTGGGCGCGAACTCGCGGAAAACCCAGCCGCGCTCCACGCGGTGGAGCCCGTAGTATTCGTGCGCGCTCGCCCAATCGGCGAGCGCGCGAGCGTCCGCCGAACCCGCAAGGCGCGCGGCCAAGTCGTCGGCGCGGCGTTTGCGGCCGAGAACGGCCTCCGCGTACGGCGCAAGGCATGGATCATCCAGCAGATGCGGTTTCTTCATGTCGCGCATTATAGCACAACTCCGGCTGGAACATCGCCAGACGTTTGCATTCCGCGCCCACGCGAGAAACAGCCCCGCATTCCACCTGCCACGGGCCGGCGGAATGGGCCACACCCATCGGCTCCCAATGGACGATTCCTCCGAAGGTGTTTCGCCAAGCGCCATTGACGCGCGAAGGCAAAGGATGGTATCATACTGGACGTTGGCGCGGTGAACGATTCACCGCGTCCACGGGATGACGGCGAAATCAATCTGTAACCTTTTGCGTCCGAAACCGTATAAAGAGGTGAACGGCGGCGAAAGGCGCGAGCCGGGAAACGAAGGAGGATGGAGATGACGAGCGGACTTGAGCGGTTTGGAACGGTGGCGCGGAACTACGCCGCCGGGCAGGGCGAGAACGCGGCCGCCGCGGCGCGCGGCGAAAACGCGGCGATCGTGTTCGGCGAGGACGGGTCGGAACTGCGCGGCAGCGCGAAGCGGGACGCGTATCGGCGCTGGCGCAACCCCACCGACGAGGAGATGCGCCTCTCGATCGCGGAGAACAACAAGGTCCGCAAGGAGTTTCTCCGCCAGGTGCAGGCGCACTTCACCGAACGCGGCGTGGTGACGATTCCGCGGGCCGTGCTCAAGCACCTGAAACTCGGCGACTACAAGCTGGACGCCGACGGCAACGTCACCTCCGGGAAACCGCTCACGGCGCGGCGCATCTGCCTGGTGATGCGGGCGATCGAGACGGTGGACGCTTCGCGCGCCCAGGCCCTTGAGCGCGCCAATCCGCTGGCCAACGAGGCGCTGGACGACGCCGACGTGGGGGAATCCTTCGCCGGCCTGGTCGAAAAGCACGCGCTCGACGAGGACACCGCCGCCGCGCTGAGAAATCTGCTGGACGGCTTCGCCCGCAATCTGGCGCGGGAGCTCGTGCGCGATCCGGGCGTCGACCTTCAGGACGCGAAGAATCGCGTCCAGGATGGGATGATGGGGCTGCTGGAGCAGCTGGACCGCTTTCTCGGGGATCGAAGCGTCCCGAGGAACGACGCGCTCGGGCTGCTGCGTTCGCCGCTGGCGTCGTATGCGGCCTTCACGCGCCCGAATGTGATGCATGCGGGAACTTTCCGGATGCTGAAGTTCCTCCTCGACCATCCCGGACTCCACGCCGGCGAGCCGCAGGAGCTTTTCGATTTGCTCAACCGGCTGGACGGCGTGCCCGCGCGACTTCTGGGCGCGGACGTCGAGCGGGATCTCGCGACGGCGTGGGACCGTCACTGCGGCAAAGTCGCCGAGACGGTCAACTCGCATCCGGCGAAGCCGTGGACCGTGCGCACGGTGGTGCGGAATCTCGGGCTGATGGGGGACGCGAAGTTGGCGCAGGCGTTCACCGGGGCGAATTTCAAATCCTTCCTGGAAAACGTCAAAGACGCCTACCGCAAGCAGATGACCAACGCGGCGAAGCTTCCGCCGCCCGGCGGTCCGGGCGCGGACGACGCCGACCTCCGGCGCGTCGTCTGCGACCTGGCGCTGAAGCACGTGCTGTCCGCGCGCACCGACGACGCCCGGCTGGTGTCGGCGTTCGTCGGGACGGCCGCAATGGACTGCGCCCTCGCGCGCGTCGCCCTCGCCGCCGGCGATTCCAGCGGCCTGAGCCGGATTCTCGAGCAGTTCGACCAGTTCGTCCAGGATTCCGCGCTGAACCGCGAAGCACTGAACAGGGGCGTCGACGAGAAGTTCCAGGACCTCGAGAACAAGCTCAAGGCCGAACTCGGCGATCTGGCGGACAGCGTCAACACGGACTTCGTCCGCGAGAAGATGAAGTCCGCCCGGAGCGTCGAGGAAGCGCAGGACGCCGCCGATCGTTTCCTGGCGAAAGTGAAGGAGCTGGCGGATCTTCTGAAGGTCGGCGTGAGCAAGGCGGTCGCCGGCGCGCTGATGAAGGCCGTGACGGGCGACAAGGCCTTCTCCATGGCGACGGCGAAACTGGCTGCCGACTTCGTGTCGTCCGAAGACGGAATGCGGCTGATGGGCGACCTCGGCCGCGTCCGCGGCACGCACGACCTCTGGGAAAAGCTGAACGAAATCGCGGGCCGGATCCTGGAGCGCGGCGACCAGAACGCCGTGCGGGAAATCGGAAGCGACCCCGGTCTGCGCGGGCAGGTGCTCGCCTTCGTGATGCTGACGGCCCTGGACGCCGATCCGGAGCTGGGCGGCAAACTGGAGGAAATGCGCACGACGGTGGCCGGGCTGTACGACCAAAAGTTCCCCGAGTTCAGGAAACGGGACGACGACGCGCCTCAGCCGGGCGATCTCGCCGCCGCGCTGAAGGGGGAGACGGCGTTCGATCTGCTCGGACAGCTCAAGTCGTGCATGGACAGCGCG
>JAKSOX010000279.1 GCA_024405335.1 Kiritimatiellia bacterium | reverse complement strand
TGGTGCTCTTCGAGGAATTTCGCGCGCGTGCACAGCACGTCCTCGCCCGTCATCACCGTGAACACCTCCACGCGCTTTTCCGCGGGGAGGAACCGGAACACGCGCACGGGGTCGATGCGGTCGTTGTCGCGCGGGTAGTCCTGCATGAACGCGTGCACGACGTTGCCGTGCGCGCCCACGTCTTCGAGATGCTGCGACACCACGGCGGACTGGTCGCCGCACACGATCAGGAACAAGTTCTTGTGCTTCGAAAAATGGTCGCGCCACATCGTCTCGCCGGAATGCCCCACGCCGTTCGTGGTGGAGTATTCGCCGAACGCGGAAAGCCACGGCATGCGGCCGAGGCGCGCGTCCGGTATGCGCAACTCGTATTTCCAGGTGTGCGGCTCGCGGCAGGCGTACCGCGTGCGGTCGGACGGATCGATCGGACCCAAGTACGCGTGCGTGCACACGATCGCCTTGCGGTCGGCGTGCTTCTCGAGCTGCTCGTCGGCCCAGCGCATCACGGATTCCGGCGCGTTGCACACGATCGTCACGAGCACGAACTTCATGCCGCCCGCCTCGAACAGATCCACGCGGTTAGGCGAACCGAACCACCGCTCGAAATTCGCCGTGTCGCCCGTCTTGTCCACCATGTCGTGGTTGCCGGCCGCCACGCGCCACGGCACCACGCCGTCGAGACGCGACATGAGATTGGAGGCGAACTGGTACTGCGGGGCGTTGTTGCGGTCGGAAACGTCGCCCACGTGCGAAACGAACGCGACGTTCTGGTCCTTCGCGTGCTTCAGAATCCAGTTGACGCGGCTCTCGAACGCGGCGTTGCGCGTCGGCGCGGAAGAGTTCCCCCAAGATCCGGCGCCGGAATAGCGCTGCGTGTCGGGAATCACCACGTAGGAAAACGCGCCTTCTGGCAGCGGCGGCAGTTTTTCCTTGGGCGCGTCCGGCACGCGGTGCGGACCCTTTCCCCAGGCGCCCGCCAGATGCGGGCAACCGTCGTCGTCCGGATCGGCCGGCTGCAGATGCATCTTGCGCGGCTTCGCCGACGGCCCGGCGCCGTCGGGCGCGTCCATGCCGTGGTAGGCGCACCACAATTCGCCGCCGCGCGTGCGGAAAAAGGATGCGTGCCCCGGGCCGTACACGCCGTTCGCCTTGAACAGGACCGGCTCCTTGCGCTTGGTCCACGCCGCGGCGTCCATGAGGTCTGCGCCGTTGAACGCCAACGCGCCGAGCGCGTAGTGCTCGCTGCGCGTGTCGTTCGCGGAATAGACGAGGAACAGATTGCCGCCCGTCCCCTCCACGAAAAACGGCCCTTCCAAAATCGATCCGGCCTTCTTTTCCCACGCCAGCGTCGGACGGGCGAGCACGACGCCTTCGCCGCGGCACGTCCAGGGATTCTCGAGCTCGCGGAGTTCAATCCATTCGCCGCCGCCGCCCATGCGCGCGCACGCCAGATGACCGCGTCCGTCCGCAGTCCAATGCACGGTGGGGTCGATGGCCTGCACGTCTGGCAGCGGGAACGACTTGAAGTGGAATCCGTCGAACGGATCGGACGATTCTGATTCCAGGCACACGAGCCGCAGCGTCCATTCCGGACCGACCGTGACGTCGGCGCTGGTGTACACGTACCACTTGCCGTTCGGGGCCTTGTGCATTTCCGGCGCCCACAAATGGCGATGCACGTTCAACGCGGCGTTCGTGGCGAACACCGTTTTCGCGTCGCCGTCGGCCAGCAGCCGCTCGGGGCGCTTCGCGCGCCGGATGCTCACCGCCGTCCCTTCAGTGAACAGGCAATAGTAGAAATCCGTGGCGGCATCGTACGCCACGAACGGATCCGGCGCCGCCGCTTCTCCGATCGGATTCGTGAAAAACGTTCCGTCCTGCGAGGCCCCGCCGACGCAAACGCGCGCCATCGCCAAAAACGAAATGGTCCAAACGACATGCCAACTCGCCGCCAACCTGCTTTTTTCCTTGTTCATGTCGACATTATACACCATCGCCGAGGCGTTGTCATCAGGGGACGCAAACCTTCTGCACGGGCTGACCCGTTGCGAACAGCAACGCCACGAGCGACCGGCGGACTTCCGGCGGCGTGTCGAGGTGGAACTGCAGAAACACGCCGAGGAACCGCGCCGCCTCCG
>JAKSOX010000278.1 GCA_024405335.1 Kiritimatiellia bacterium | reverse complement strand
TTGCCGAGTTTCGCCTTGAACACGTTGATCTCGGCGTCCAGGTGCGGCTGCTCGTAGCCGTTGCCGCAGCGCTGGCGGGCGACGCGCAGGAACGCGAGCGCCTTCGCGTCGTCGCCGGCGGCGTGGAACGCGCCGGCGAACTTGTGGATCGTGCGCCAGTCGCCGTTCGTGTTCGAGTGCCCGGCGAAGGCGTCGTACCACGCCGCGGCCGCTTTCCAGTCCTTTTCCGCGTAGGCGACGTCGCCCAGGCGGCGCTCGACCTCGGCGGCGGGCTTCTTGTCCTTCGACGCGTCGATCTCCTTCTGCAGCCATTTGCGCGCGTTCTTCGGCTCGCCGAGTTTCAGGGCGAGATCCGCCAGCGCGAACCGCGCGCGCGATCCGCAACCGCACACTTCGGCCATCTCCCACAGCCCGTACGCCTTGCGGAGCGTCGCGGCGTCTTCGTCGCCGTACCAGCGGTAGGCGCGCTTTTCGTAGAACTGCGCGAGCGCCATCGAGGGCCCGATCCTGTCGCGCAGCTTCTCCACGGGAACCGCCGACACGGCCGCCTTCAGCTGCTCTTCGACCCGGTCCCACTTCGCCAGGGCCTCGTCCGCTTCGAGACGCCACCTGGCGCTGGGGACGCGCCCTTTCGCGCGCAGGTCGGCGAGCAGCGGGTCCTTGTCGGCGCGGTCGGCCCACGCGTACTTGTTCTCGGTGCAGAAGATTTCGTCTTCGCCGTCGTTCCAGTAGCCCCAATGGACTTCGCCGGGCGTGCACTTTTTCGCGGCTTCCGCGTAGAACGCGAGGCGCACCGCGGCGTTGGTGGACGCCATCGCCGCCGCCTCCGCGCGCTTGAAGCATTCCGCGCGGCGGAACGGGTCGCGGCCGAGCGCGAAGTAGAAGTCCACGAGGGGGCCGTCCTTGATGCCGGGATTCGCGATGAAATCCTCCACCGCCTTCTCCTTGGCCGCGAGGTCCTTGTCCTCGCACGTGAGCATTTCGAGCGTCCGCCGGTCGAGCCCCGCCATCGCGCGGTCGAACGGCTTCGCCTTCGGATCCTGCTCCTTCGCCGCGTAGCCGGCGAGCATCTTGTCCTTCTCGCGCAGGTTGAACCGGTCCGGAAGCGCCGCCATCGCCGCGCCCGCCGCCAAAATCGCCACCGCAAAAGTCAATTTGTTCATCACGCCCTCCAAACTCTCAACTCCGGAATTCCGACACCCGACTCACTTGAACATCTTCTCCTGAAGATGCTTCGCGTACGCCTCTTCCACGTCGTAGCGGAAGTTGAAAAGCATGTCCGAGGCCTTCTTGTAGAAGGCGAGCTGCTCGTCCGGCGGCAACGTGCGGAACTTCGCGATCGTGGGTTCCAGCGCGAGGCGCTCGTCCACGAGCCGCTTCAGGATCGGCTGGAACGCGGGGTCGTCGCCGTAGTTCGTCCACGTGCGCGGATTCTTTTCGGCGTGCTCGAGGAAGTACTTTTCGCCGCGCGGCGCGGGATTGTACCAGCCGCCCGCGTAGTTGTACACGGGCGAAATCTTGAGGAAGCGGAAGTCGACGAGCGCCTTTTCCAGCAGCCGCACCATGATTTCCGCCTTCTGCTCGGCGGTGAAGTCCGGGAACTTCACGTAGCCCGCGCGGGACACCTGGTGCGCGACGCCGCCGAAGGTGACGCCGCCGTCCACCCAGCGGACCACCTGCAGCCGCCAGAAGTTGTCCGCCTTGTCCGTGAACGGGAGCTTGTCGAACAGTTCGAACCACGGAATCGTGAAACGCGCCACGTAGCCGTTGGAAGTGCGGCGCAAATCCGTGCGCACGTTCTTCTCCATGTTGCGCCACGTGCGGTCGTCCACGCTCCACGGATAGTGGGCGAAGAAGCCGTCGCCGTAGTAGAAGTGGTAGTGCACTTCCGCCTTGTGGTTGTCCTGGTCGCCGGGCGCGAAGAAGAACTCCATGGACGGCACGGGCAGGCCGTTCGTGGCGGCGAGCGAATTCGCGATTTCCGGCGCCACGCAGAACACGAGGAACGTCCAGCCGTCCGCGTTGCAGGTGACGTTGAGCGCCGTGGGGTGCTTGCCCGCGAAATCGCTGCCGCCGGACACGGCGGAACGCTTGATCGTCGGGTCGGTCCACAGCTGCTCGGAGTTGTTGCCGTAGGGACGGAACGAGAAGTTCCAGTCGTCCGGATGCGT
>JAKSOX010000277.1 GCA_024405335.1 Kiritimatiellia bacterium | reverse complement strand
GGACCGTCCGTTCCTCGACAAGTACGGCAAGGACGTGAAGGCGTACGATCCGTGGCATCTCGGCGCGAACGTGTACCACCGCTTCACCTGGCGCGGCATGCTCGATTTCGGCGCGGGCGCGTTCGGCGACATGGCGTGCCACACGATGAACCTCGCGTTCCGCGGTCTCGAACTCGGCACGGTGACGGCGGCCGAATGCATCAAGATCGAAGAGATGAACGACGTCGCGTATCCCACGAAGTCGATCGTGAAGATGACCTACGCGGCGCGCGAATCGAAGGTCCGCAAGGGCGTCAAACTGCCGGAGGTCACCCTCTACTGGTACGACGGCTTCGACGAAACCAAGCCGGGCAAGAGCGGCAACAAGCCGAAAGCCGACGTGATGCCGAAGGTCGTTTCGACGTTCGGCGAAGTGCCGGACACTGGCTGCTACATCATCGGGTCGAAGGGCGCGGTGCTGATGCAGGACGACTACGGCGCGAAGTGCGCGATCGCGATGAACGGAGACGCGAAGTTCGTCGACTGCTTCGAGCACGAGGCCGCGAAGGCCGTGCCGCAGTCGATCGCGTACTGCGAAGGGTCGTCCGCCGCGGCGGGCAAGTCCACGGTGGAGATGAAGGGCTTCGCCGAAGGCCACTACACGGAATTCCTGCACGCCATCCGCGGCGAAGGCCCGGTGCACGCGCTGACGCATTCGCGCTGCTTCTCCGACGTGGAGTACTGCGTGCCGCAGATGGAGGGCATCCTCGTGGGCTGCATCGCGCAGCGGGTGCCCGGCATGCTCGCGTGGGACTGCAAGAAGCAGGCGTTCCTGAACAGCGACGCGGCCAACGCGCTCGTCAAGCCCTACGTCCGCGAAGGCTGGGGCTTCTAAGACGCCTTGCGCCGCGTCGGCGGCGCGTCAGCGTCCAATGCGCGCGTCGGGATTTCGCGATCCCGGCGCGCGTCGTTAGGAAAGCGCAAGCAAATGGCAGACTGTTCATCCATCCGCAGATTCGCCTCGGCGGCGGACTACACGAAAAACTTCATCGTCCAGCCGGAAATCGACAAGTACCTTCCCGGCGGGAAGCATTTCGTCGACGAGGCGGAGATCGCCCGCTGCATCGCCGAGATCGCCGAGAAGCCGGCGGATCCGGCGCGCGTGCGGGAGATCGTCGCGAAGAGCGAGTCGACCTGCGAGACCCTGAAGCCGGAAGAGACGGCCGTCCTCATGTCCGCCGCCAAGGATCCCGAACTCCTCGCCGAGATGCGCGCGGCGGCGGCCCGCATCAAGAAGAAGGTGTACGACAACCGCATCGTGGTGTTCGCGCCGCTGTACATGTCTAACCTGTGCGTGAACGGCTGCAAGTACTGCGGCTTCCGCGAAGGGAACGAGTTGCAGAAGCGCCGCGTGCTGACGATGGACGAACTCAAGGAGGAGATCGACGTCGTCGCGGGCCGCATCGGGCACAAGCGGCTCATCGCGGTCTACGGCGAGCATCCGACGACTTCCACCGAGTACATCGCCGAGACGATCGAGACGTGCTACAACCGCCAGGTGCCCGCGCCGCGCACCGGCGCGAAGGTCGGAATCCGGCGCGTGAACGTGAACGCGGCGCCGTTGCCCGTGGCGGATTTGAGGGTGCTCCGTTCCGTGGGCATCGGCACTTTCCAGGTGTTCCAGGAAACCTACAACCGCAAGCTCTACGAAGAAATGCATCCCGCGTGGAGCGTGAAGGGGAACTACGACTGGCGCACCACGTGTTTCCATCGCTGCATGGAGGCGGGCGTGGACGACGTGGGACTTGGCGTCCTCTACGGGCTTTGCGACTGGCGGTTCGAGCTCCTGGCGACGGTGATGCACGCGCGCGATCTCGAAAAGTGGTTCAACATCGGCCCGCACACGCTTTCGTTCCCGCGGCTCGAACCTGCGAGCGGCACGCGCGTGCCCGAGGAAAGCCCATGGCTCATCGACGACGCGACGTTCGAGCGCATCGTCACGATTGCGCGCCTTTCCGTGCCGTACACGGGCATCATCATCACCGCGCGCGAAAGTCCGGAAAGCCGCAACCGCATTCTCGACTGCGGCATGACGCAGCTCGACTGTTCGAGCAACATCGCAATCAAGGGCTACAGCGATTTCGCGAACGAGGCGCATCAGGAAAAGGAGCGCCAGCAGTTCATGCTCGGCGACAACCGCTC
>JAKSOX010000276.1 GCA_024405335.1 Kiritimatiellia bacterium | reverse complement strand
GCCGACACGGCTTTTGACGTGGTCTCGGCGGTTTGGTATAATCGGCCGCATGAAGAAAACACTGTTTGCGGCGGTCGTTGCGGCCGCGTCGTTCGCGGGTTCGGCGGCCGAACCTGAATCCCTCAAAGTGCTCATGATCGGGAACAGCTTCTCGATCTGCAATCTGTGGCAGATGCCGCAAATCGCCCGGTCCATGGGCAAGAAGCTCGACCTTGCGTCGCTCTACATCGGCGGCTGTTCGCTCGAACGCCACTGGAACAACGTGGCTGCCGCCGCCACGAACGCGACGTTCAAACCCTACCGCTTCGACCGCATCGACGACGGCAAACACGTCGTCCAGGCGTCCAAGGCCAACGTCCCCGAGACGCTTTCGCTCGCGAAGTGGGACGTGGTGACGCTTCAGCAGGCGAGCCACTTCAGCTGGAACCCCGCCACTTACGAACCGTTCGGCTCGAATCTGGTGGCCACCATCCGCAAGCTCGCGCCGCAGGCGAAGATCGTGGTGCAGGAAACGTGGAGCTATCCGCCGTGGGACGCCCGCCTCAAGAAGTTCGGTTTCGACCAGGTGGACATGTACGCGCGGCTCCACGACGCCTACGCCGCCTTCGCCGGCCGTTACGGCTTCGAGGTGATTCCCGTCGGCACGGCCGCCGAGTTCGCGCCGGAGCGCAACGCGCTTTTCACCAAGCCGGATTTCCATTTCAACAAGACGGGCGAATACCTGCAGGGACTCGTGTGGACGGCCAAGCTCTTCGGCGCGGACGTCGCGGAATGCTCGTACCGTCCCGACTGGCTCGACGCCGCCCGCGCCGACGAGCTCAAACGCGCGGCGATGGACGCCGTGCGGGGCGGGTTCGCCGTCCGCCGCGCGTTCCGCGACGCGCGTCTCACGCGCGGCAACACGAATCTCATGAAGATCCAGCCGATCGACGAGGCCTCCTGGCTCTGGATCGCCGAGGACGCCGGCGCGTCGGTGGGCGCCATGAACATCACCCACTCCGCGCAGACGGGCCGCGAGCCGTCCCAGGTGTGCGTGTTCCGCAAGTCGTTCGAGGTGAAACCGGGCGACGGCGCGCTTGTGATCGACGTCTCCGCGGACGAGCGCTTCCATCTCACGCTCGACGGGAAATTCGTCGCGCGCGGCCCGAACCGCGCCGACGTCGAGAACTGGCAATACCAGACGTATTGCATCGACCTCCCCGCGGGAAAACACGAACTGCGCGCGGTGGTGACGCGCGTGGGCCAGCACGCGCCGCTGGCGCAGCTTTCTTGGCGCGGCGGCTTCGTGCTGAAGGCGGGCGGCGTCTACGACGCGCGCCTCACCACGGGCAAGGCGGATTGGGAAGTGGGCCGTTTCGCGGGCATGCGCCCGAACGGATCCGACAACGGCGTTTGGGGCACTGGTTCGCAGTTCGAAATCGTCGGCGCAGGTCCTTTCGCCGTGGAACCCGTCGCCTGGACGAAGCCGGTCGTTTCGCGCGGTCCCGGCTGCACGCGCGAGGGCACCGCCGGCTGCGGCGGCCGCACGTGGGGATGGATGCTTTTCCCGTCGCAGCTGCCGGACCAGACGGAGGCCGTGGTGCGGCCCGGCGCGTTCCGCGCCGCCACGCACGCGGCCGGCTGGCGCGCCCACCACGTCTACGCCGAAGCCGAAACGAAGGCGCCCGAAGTCGAGGCGTTCAACCGGCTGCTGCGCGGCGAGACGGACAAGGTGGTGGTGCCCGCCAACACGAAGCTCCAGCTCGCCTGGCACCTCGGCCGCTACGTCTGCGCGTATCCGCGGCTGACGATCGGCGGCGGCAAGGACGCGCGCGTGTCCTGGACGTGGACCGAGTCCGCGCGCGACGCCGCCACGAAGCGCAAGGGCCACCGCGGCGAAATCGTCGGCAAGTACGTGGAAGGGTACGGCGAGACGTTCGTGTCCGACGGACGCGTCGAGGCCGAGTTCTCCGCGCCGTGGTTCCGCTGCGGCCTGTGGTGCCGCGTCGACGTGGAAACGAAGGACGCGCCGCTCGAAATCCGCGACCTGGCGCTGGTCGAATCGCGCTATCCCGTGGAAATGGAAAGCGCGTTCGCTTCGGACGACGACCCGACGCTGCAGGACGTCCGCCGCATCTGCGCGCGCGCGATGCAGATGTGCTGCCACGAAATGCTCTTCGACTGCCCGTACTACGAGCAGCAGATGTATCC
>JAKSOX010000275.1 GCA_024405335.1 Kiritimatiellia bacterium | reverse complement strand
GCGTTCGAGGGAGGCACGGACTTGGACGGCAAATCGCGCGTTTCCGGCGCCGGGGCCCGCGCACGCATCGATCTTGGCTGCTACGAAACGCACGCGGGCGGGTTCACGGCCGTTTTCCGGTGAGTTTGCCATGGCGTTTCCGATGCGTCACCCATTTGTTTGAAAGGCAGGTGCGAGAATGGACGGCAAAATTCCGATGGGCGTTTCGGCGGCGGTTTCCTGCGCCTTGGTGGCGTTGGCGCTCGTGGCGGCGCGGCGCATCGGCGCGCCGGCGTTCGACGCCTACCGCGAACGCGGCGGCGGCAAAGGCTTCTGGGCGTGGTTCGCGCGCGACGCTTGCGGGTTGCCCGTGCCCGGAATCGACCGCGCCGAAGACGAGGAGCCGGGACCGCGCCGGGCGGCGGAAGGAGCCGCCGCGGCGGCGCGCGGGGAGCGGATGCGCGCGGCCGCGAAGAAGGCGGCCGTCGCGCGGGCGAAGTCCAGCGGGCGCGGGAATCGGCGCGCGAGGAAACGCTGGCGCGGAAACTGGAGGCGTCCCGCAAGGCGAAGCGCGAGAAGGCCAAGGCCGCCGTGCAAAACGCCGCGGCGGCGGCCGGGAAACGCGCGCCGTCCGCCGCCGGGCGTTCCGGCGGCAGCGTGAAAACGGGCGGCAAATCGTCCTTCACTGGCGGCGACGGAAAACGTCCGTATCGCGTCGTGGGCATCCAGGGGCTCGAGTTCGGTTCCAGCGACAACGCGCCGCCGGAAGGCGCCAAGCCGATCATGTCCGTGGCGTACGACGCGGACGGCAACGCCGAATTCCGTTCGCTGAAGTGGCGCGAACTGCGCGCGCTGTCGGAGCCGGTGTACGGTTTCGACAAAGCGTACCTGAACCACACGTACGGCACGGAGCAGCTGTCTTCCGTGGTGTTGACCAAGAGTTTCCCGTTCACCGAGGAGGGCCTTCGGCAGGCGACGGAATTCTACAGGACCATGTCCGGCGAGGCGTCGGCGGATCTGGGGTTCGAGCCGGTCCACAAGGACCGCATGGACCAGCTCAACCGCGCGACGCTGTGCGAGTTCACGAACCGCGACGGCGACACGTCCATCCGCGGCAGCGTGAGCGCGTACAGCGACAAGGCGCTCACGGTGCAGCTGTCCGTCGCCGACAGGGCCTATTCGCGGGAATTGGACGACCAGGCGCGGGCGGCCTACGAATCCGGCGTCGCCGACGCGGTGGACGCGCGGATCGAAGTGGTGAACCGCGACCACGCGGACGAAAAGCGCCGCATCAACGAATTCCTCGGCAACGAGTGAGATTTGGGCGTGAAGAGTTCGCGGAAACATGGTATCATACGGGGCATGAAAACAAACGCATTCCTCCTCTTCGCCGCGGCGCTGGCCGCGTTCGCCGGCTGCCGCACGGCCAAAGTCCCCGCCTACGACACGCTCGTCGCGCATCGCGGCGAATCGCACGACGCGCCGGAAAACACGCTGCCCGCGTACCGCATGGCCGTCGAGCGCGGCTTCGGTTTCGAGTGCGACGTGTACCTTTCCGCCGACGGCCGCGTCTTCACGTTCCACGACGGCGACCTCGCGCGCACGTCGGGCGGCAAACTGTCCAAGCGCTGCACGGAGGCGAACTGGGAAACGGAAATTTCCGCGCTCGACGTCGGCGGCTGGGGCAAGTGGAAGGGGTCGAAGTTCGAGGGCACGCGGCCCGCGCTGCTGGAGGAGGTGTGCGCGCTCGCGCGCGACGGGCGCAAAATCTACTGCGAAGTGAAGGGCGGCGACGTCCGCGTGGTCGGGCCGATCAGGAAAATCCTCGAAGGCCAGTCGACGGCCACGCCGGAAAACTTCCTCTTCATTGCGTTCAGCGACAAGATCTGCCGGGCGCTCAAGGAGGAAATGCCGCAATACAAGGTGTACTGGCTCACGGGCAACTACCACTACACGTGGCCGGCCGGAAAGCCGGCCGTGCGCGGCGCCGCCGTGACGGCGGACGAAATCGTCGCCAAGCTGCGCGAGACGAAGGCCGACGGCGTGGACATCTACTTCGATCCCGAACTGCACGCGAAAGCGTTCGTCCGCGCCGTGCACGACGCCGGCTTCGAGTTCCACGTGTGGACGATCGACGACCCCGACCGCGCGTTCCTCGCGTTCGAACGCGGCGCGGATTCCGTCACCACCAACCGCGCGAAACATTTGCTCGAC
>JAKSOX010000274.1 GCA_024405335.1 Kiritimatiellia bacterium | reverse complement strand
TCGACGATCTTCTCCACGACCTTTTCGACCGGGACCTCGACCTTCTTCTCGACGATCTTCTCCACGACCTTTTCGACCGGGACTTCGACCTTCTTCTCGACGATCTTCTCCACGACCTTTTCGACCGGGACTTCGACCTTCTTCTCGACGATCTTCTCCACGATCTTCTCGACCGGGACCTTCACGATCTTCTCGACGATTTTTTCCACGACCGTGGGCGCGGAACGCGGCGCGGACGCCTCCTCGCGTTCCGGCGGCGGAGGCGGAGGCGCGAAGTCCTCGCGCTTTCTCACCTCGACGAGCTTCGACCCGGGCGGCAGACGGCCGCTGCGCAACAGCGCTTCGGCGGCGCACTTGTTGAACGGTCCGCGCGGCGTGCCGTCGCCGATGTCGATCGACCAGCGCATGTCCAGAAACGGCACTTCCGTGGCCGGCGTCCAGATCTCGCCGTCGGAGGAAATCTCCTGGCCGGGCTGGATGCGGCCCATTCGTGCCCACTCCAGCAACTTGTCCCGGGTCTCGGGTCCGAACGTTTCGTCCTGCGTCCGCAAATACCACTGCTCGGCCATGGTCCCTCCCGTCATTTTTTGAACGCGCTGAAAAACCGTTTCGCGCCGGCCGCGCCCATGCGCGCCAGCTCGTTCTGCGCCTGCCGTTCGAGATCGGCCAGCGAACTCGCGCGGTGCGGCGCGAAAATTTCGCGCGCCGCCGCAGGCGGCGGTTCCGCGGAAACGACCTCCGGCTCGACCACTTCCGCCTTCCACTCGCGCGGCTTCGCCTCCGTGAGTTTCGCGAGCCGCTCCTCGTACGACGCGGTCGCCTTGCGGAGCTGCGCGATTTCCGCGTCTTTCGCGGCGATCGCCGCTTTGACGGCCTTGAGTTCGGACTCCTTGGACGCCACGATCGCCTGCACGGATTTGAGTTCCGCGGCCTTCGCCGTCAATTCGGCTTCCTTGGCCGCCAGCTTGGCGGTGGCGGACGCCACTTCGGCCGTTTTTTCCGCCACCAGGCGGTCGCGCGCCGCCAACGCGCCTTCGCGCGCCTGGAGCTTGGCCCCGAGCGCGACGACTTCCGCGGCCGACGCGCTGGCGATCTGCTCCTTGCGCTTCAGTTCGGCGTCCTTCTGCGCGAGGGCGGCGGCCTGCGCGGCCGTCGTGGCGCCGCCGTGGTCGTCGCGGTAGAGGCGGCAGGACTTGCCGAGCGAACCGGACTTGAGCAGGTCG
The DNA here is from genome assembly GCA_024405335.1 of Kiritimatiellia bacterium. Lineage (GTDB taxonomy): Bacteria > Verrucomicrobiota > Kiritimatiellia > RFP12 > UBA1067 > UBA1731. The sequence goes on along the minus strand of JAKSOX010000274.1, from coordinate 1,031 downwards.
TCCACCACCGCGCGGTGCGTGGGACCGTAGAACTGGCCCGGCTCGTTTTCGATGAGCCAGTCCATTTCGAGTTCTGGCTTGAGCGACGCGAGCTTCCAGGTCTTGAGGTCGTTCGACAGCCCCGCGAACGGCTCGACGCGGCCGTCCTTCGCCCAATCCAGCAGCTTGGCGTCGTCCACCGGACCGAACACCTTGCCGTCCGCGTTTTTCACGTACCAGTTCATTTTCCGAGCTCCTTGCTGCGTTTCGCCGCCGCGGCGAGCGTGTCCGCCACGACGGACGCGAAATCGCTTTTGGACAACACGTCCATGCCCGCCGCCGTGGTGCCGCCTTTCGTGGCGACGCCCGCGATGAAAGTTCCGAGATCCGCTCCGCTCGCGCGGAGATAGGCGGCCGTGCCGAGCATCGTCTGCTCGGCCAGCAGACGCGCGACTTCGGGCTTGAGCCCGAGCTTTTCGCCGCCCTGCGCCATCGCCTGTTCCATGTAGGCGAAGAACGCGGGCCCCGACCCCGAGAGCGCGGTCACGGCGTCGAAATCCTTTTCCTTCAGCACCGCCGTGCGGCCGGCGGCAGCCAGCGTCGCCGACACCAGCTTCACGTCCGCGGACGTGGCGTTCGCGCCCGCGCAGATCGCGCACATGCCTTCGCGGGCGCGAAGGCAGAGGTTCGGCATCACGCGCACGAGCCGCACCTTGGGCCCGAACGCGCGGCGCAAGGCGGCCAGCGACTTGCCGGCGCAAATGGAAACGAGCAGCTTGCGCGCCGTGAGATGCGGCTTCACCGCCGCCGCGACGGCGGCGACGTCCTGCGGACGCACCGCCAGAAACAGCACGCCCGCCGAACGGGCGACGAGCGCCAGGTCGGACGTGACCTGGACGCCGTAGCGCCGCGCCATTTCGCGCGCGCGAACGGGCTGCGCTTCGCCCATCACGACGTGCGCGAAAAGCGACTTTCCGCCGGCGGCCTGGACCGCCTGCACGATGCCTTCGGCCATTTTCCCGGCGCCGAAGAAACCCAACGTCTTTTTCATG
>JAKSOX010000273.1 GCA_024405335.1 Kiritimatiellia bacterium | reverse complement strand
ACTTCCAGAAGCCCGACACGCTGGAGCTCCTGTTCCCGAAGATGGACGACGTCGCGTACGGACGGGAGATGCTCCTCGAGTTCGATCCGTCGGAACTGGCGATTGGCTGAAAACGCGAACACGGGGGAACTGACATGAACAAGACTGCGATTGCCGGAGCGTGCTGTCTGACGCTCCTGACGGCGGCGGCGACCGAGTGGCCGGCGCTCAAAACCTACGACGGCGCGCACCTCAGGCGCATCGCGTTGCCGGTTGGCGGCATCGGCACGGGCACGATATCGCTTGGCGGGCGCGGCGAGCTCACCGACTGGCAGCTCGCGAACGTGCCGGCGATCGGCTACCAGCCGGCCGAATACGGGGCCGACGCGCCGTCGTTCGTGCTGTGGGTCAAGGACGGGAAGGGCGCGACGGCCGTCCGCACGCTCGAGGGGCCGATGTCGGCCGACGAGTATTTGGACGGCGAAGGGCGCCCCTTCGGCCACCGCGCCTTTCCGCGGTTCGACGCGGCGACGTTCGCGGCGGCCTATCCGTTCGGCCAGGTGACGCTGACGGACGGGACGCTGCCGGTGAGGGTCCGCGTCAAGGCGTTCAACCCGTTCGTGCCGGGCGACAGCGCGGCGAGTTCGCTGCCGGTGATGGCGCTTCGCTACGAGGTCGAAAACCTCTCGGACGCGCCGGTCGAGGCGGCGGTTTGCGGGAAGCTCAGGAACTTCGTCGGCTGCGACGCGCTCCCCACGAACCTCAGCTGGCGCGGCACCGCCAATCTCTACCGGGGCATGGACGGCGGCAACGAGATCCGCGAAGCGAAGGGGCTGAAAGGCGTCCGGATGTTTCCGAAAAAGGGGGTCGATCCGTTGTCGTCGGGCTGGGGCACGTTCGCGCTTTCGACGGACGCGGCCGAAGGCGTCAGCGCGCGCACGTCGTTCGCGGCGGCGCCATGGTACGCCGCGATAGTCGACCTCCACGACGACTTCGGCGCGGACGGCGTTTTGGACCAGCCCTCGCCCGAACCTGGCGGGGAGAAGAACCCGATGGCGGCCCTGGCGGTGAAGAAGACCGTTCCCGCGAAAGGCAAGGCCGTTTTCGCGTTCTACCTCACGTGGAGCTTCCCGAACCGCCGCGCGTGGAACCAGGGACGCGAATCGCTCGTGGGCAACCACTACACGCTCCGCTTCCGCGACGCCTGGCAGGCGGCCGAGGAAATCGTGCCGCGGCTTCCGAAACTCGAACGCCGCACGGCGGCGTTCGTTTCTGCGTTCCTGTCGTCGTCGGCCCCGTCCGAACTCAAGGAGGCGGCGCTTTTCAACCTGGCCGTTCTGCGGTCGCCGACCGTGTTCCGGCTGCCGTCGGGCCACTTGATGGCGTGGGAAGGGGTAGTCGACCACGTGGGCTTCTGCCAGGGCAGCTGCACGCACGTGTGGAACTACGAACAGGCGACGGCGTTCCTCTTCCCCGATCTCGCGCGGACGATGCGCGACGTCGAGTTCAACCACGCCACGGGCGTCGACGGCGGGATGTCCTTCCGCGCCGAACTGCCGCTCTTCCGCGCGGCGTCCTCCAAGGAGCGGGCGGCGGACGGGCAGATGGGCACGATCGTGAAGGCGTACCGCGAGTGGAAACTTTCGGGCGACCGCGCGTTTCTCGATTCGGTTTGGCCGAACGCGAAGAAGGCGCTCGCGTATGCGTGGACGGCGGAGAAGAACGCATGGGACGCGGACAAGGACGGCGTGATGGAGGGTCCGCAGGGCAACACGATGGACGTCGACTACTGGGGGCCGAATCCGCAGATGGCGTTCTGGTACCTCGGGGCGCTCAAGGCGGGCGCGGCGATGGCGCGCGAGGAGGGCGACGCGGCGTTCGCGTCCGAATGCGAGCGGCTTTTCGCGCAGGGGCGCGCCGCCTTCGACAAGGCGTCCTTCAACGGCGAATACTTCGAACAGAAAATCCCCGAGGCGAAGAAGGACGCCGCCTTCCAGCTGGGCGGGGGGTGCCTCGTGGACCAGCTCGTGGGGCAGACGATTGCGCGGCTCGTGGGGCTCGGCGAGCTCGGCGACGCGGCGCACGCGCGCGCGGCGATCGCGGCCGTCGCGAAATACAACCGCGTGCCCGATCTCGGCAAGTGGTTCAATCCGCTCAGGGCGTACGGACTCGCGGGCGAAGCCGGGCTCGTGATGGCGAGCTGGCCGCGCGGGTTCCACAAGAATCCGTTTCCGTACCATTCGGAGGTGATGACGGGCTTCGAGTACGTGGCGGCGAGCGA
>JAKSOX010000272.1 GCA_024405335.1 Kiritimatiellia bacterium | reverse complement strand
CGGCATTCTGGTTCTGGCGGCGGCGATGGCCGTCGGCGCGTGGTGGTTCGCGACGCGCCGGCCGCGCGTCGTCTTCGCGGTTCCGCCGCCGCCCGCGCCCGCGCCGGTCGGCGTTCCGAAAGACCGCCAGGTGCTTCTGGCCAACCGCACGCTGTGGGTGGGCGAACGCAAGCGCGCGTTTCCCGCCCGTTTCGCGCAGACGCAGAAGCCCACCGCGCGCGGCACGCTGCCGTATGCCGTGGTGTGCGAGGCGCCCGTCACCGGCGCCGTGCGCGAACGCGCCGAAGGGCTCGGCGTGCGTGTGGTGCGCTTTCTGCCGTCCAACGCGCTGCTCGTCGAGGCGGACGCCGCCGGACTCAGGAAACTCGAGGGCGACGCGCTGTTCGCGGCGGCGTTCGAAATCACGCCCGTGGACAAGATCCAGCGCGCGCTCGCCGAGCGCATCGCCGCCGGCGAGGAGACGCCGGAGGTGACCGTGCTGGCGCTGTCGCAGGCGGACCGCAACGCGCTCCGCAAAGACGTCGAGGCGGCGGGCGGCGAATTGCTGCAGGGCCGTCTGCTGGGGCCGTGTTCCCTGAAGGCGCGCGTTTCCGCCGATTTCGTGCTCGAATTGCTCGGCCGCGGCGAGGTGACCTGGGTGGAAGGGTGCGCCCGTCCGAAGCTGCTCAACGACGTCGCGGCGACGCCCGCGGCGATGAACGCCACGCCCGTGTGGGCGGGCGTCGGCGGCGTTCCGGGGTTCACGGGCGCCGGGCAGATCGTGTCCACGTCCGACAGCGGCGTCGACACTGGATACCCCGCCACGATGCACGCGGATTTGCGCGAGAACGTGGTGTGGATGAAGAAGTCTTTGGACTCCAACTACGGCCACGACGCCAACGGCCACGGCACGCACACCGCGGGATCCATCGTGGGGACGGGCGCGGCGTCGGACGGCCAAATCAAAGGCATCGCCCACGGGGCGAAGCTGCAGGCGTGGTTTTGCCTGGGCGACGACGGCGGCCTTTGGACGCCTCAGGAGTACGACGATTTGTTCCGTCCGGCGGCGCACGACGGCCGCGTCGCCAGCATCCATTCGGCGAGCTGGGGAGACAACCGCACCCCGGGCGTATACGACGCCGAATGCGAGAATTGCGACGAATGGCTGTGGCGTCATCCGGATTTCCTCTTCGTGGTCGCGGCCGGAAACGACGGCCAGGACGCTTTCGTCAACACGCCGGCCACGGCCAAGAACTGTTTGACGGTGGGCGCGGTGGAAAACGCGCGCACCGCCGCGCCCGGCTACACGAACGGCTGGCCGGCGGCGAACCCCGCGCGCATCGCGGGGTATTCCTCGCGAGGACCCTGCAAGGACGGCCGCATCAAGCCCGACTTGGTGGCGCCCGGTTCGGGCATCGTGTCCACGCGCGCCGCGTCGGGAACGTACGAATTCGGGACGTACGAACCCAACGACCGGTACGCCTACAACTGCGGCACGTCGATGGCGACGCCGCTGGTGGCGGGCGCGGCGGCGGTGGTGCGGCAATGGCTGGAGGAAGTCGCGGGGTTCGGCGATCCGGCGAAACCGCCCACGGCGGCGGCGATGAAGGCCGTGCTGATGGGCGGCGCGACGGACGTCTTTTCGGAGCCGGGCACGAACGTGGCCACGCCCGCGCCGAACAACCGGGAAGGGTGGGGACGCGTGAATCTCGGCGAAACGCTCGCGCCGTCGAACCGGGCGGTGAAAGTGTACGACCGCGTCCCGTTCATCGACGGCGGCGAAAGCGCGTACCTCGTCACCACCACGAACGCGGCGCCTTTGGACGTGCAGCTCGCGTGGATCGACTATCCCGGCAGCGCGAGCGCAAAGGCGTCCGCGCCGCATCTCGTGAACGACCTGGACCTCGAAGTGACGGCGGTGACGGACGGCGAAGAAATCCGTTGGTTCGGCAACGGCGGTGCGGGCCGGGATGCCCTGAATCCCGCCGAATGCGTGCGGATCGCGAACGCGCCGGCGACGACGTACCGCATCGTAGTACGCGGGCGAAAAGTCGCATACGACCACGCGCAGGGCGGCGCGGCGGCGCTTTACGTGCGCGGCGCGTTCGACGCCGCCGCCGTCGCGGGCGACGGCAAGACGCTGACCGTCGCGACCGATTTCACCGCCGGCGCGGCCGCGTCCAACCGCACGGCGGCGGCGTCGCTGGACTGGGGCGCCCACGCCGTGCCCGCCAACGCGGCGATGCGGCTTTCGTGCAACGCATACGCATACGAGACGAATTTCTGCGGCACGCC
>JAKSOX010000271.1 GCA_024405335.1 Kiritimatiellia bacterium | reverse complement strand
CGCGCGGCGCCGCGACCGCCCGGACGCCGGAGGCCGCGTCGATCTCCCGCAGACACGCCTCCACGTCGGCGCGAACGGTCGCTTCGTCGCTCTTTTCGTAGCGGACGAAATCGATTCGCCCGAGCGCCGCCGCGAGCGCGGGCGTGAAACGGCCCGACTCCTTCAGAATGCGGATCTTCTCCCAGTCCTCGAAACCGTCCACCATCGACTCCCAGCGGAGGGACAGGCGCGGCCCCGGATAGACGAGATACGAATCGCCGCAGGGGAAGAACGGATAGCAGTGGGTGTCGACGAGCGGATCGGTCGACTTGACCCAGCGGAAAAACGTCGACTTGAGGTAGCCGTCGAACCCCTTTGCCGCGATGAAGAGCCCCATCCAGCGCTGCTCGTGCAGCGGATTCATCGGCAGGCAGTTCGGCCGAAACGGGTTGCAGCAGGTGTAGACGGTTGTGATCCGGCCCTCCGCGCGGCGCTTCGCCACCTCGTCCAGGAACGACGCCGGCACGTACCGCGAGTTCCGGAGCTGCTGCGAATAGCTGTCGATTTCGACGCCCTTGAACTCGGACGGCACGCGATTGCCCGCCATCTGGAACTTCGCGGACGGCGCATGGCGCGCGATGAGCGCCGCCGTCGCGGCCGCGTCCTTGCCGGGCAACTCGTCGAGGGCGACGTAGAGGCGTCCCGTCCACCCCTTTTCCTTCGCGTGCGTCTCGAGCTGCGCGAGGAGCGGCCCCCAATACGCTTCGTATTCCGGCGTCGCCGGCAGCAGCTTCACGCTCACGTCCTCGCCTTTCGCCTCGTCGAAGTACTGGTACGTGTGCGTCTGCTCGAACTTGACCGGCGCGTAACAGTGTATCTGCGGTCCGATTCCGCACTTCTCGGCGAAGGCGACAAAACCGTCCATCACGGAAAAATCGGCGACGAACGCGCCGTCGCGCCGCTTCACGTACTTGACCATCGACCGCGCGGAGTCGATGTTCTCGCGCTCGTTCCACGGATAGTCGGTGATCGTAGTGGTGATCGTCTTCTGTCCGGCGTCCGCGAGTTCCCGGAAAAACGGCTCCATCTTCGCGTAATGCGCTTCCGAAAACGGCGTCAGGCCGTAGTAACGGGCGATCGTCCACGGCGTTTGCCAGATGTCGAGGTGGAACTTCTTTTCCGCCGGCAGGGCGTCCGCCACGATCTCCAGTTCGAGCGGGAAGACGAGCCGCGTTCCGCCGCCCGCCACGACCAGCCGCCCGCGGTAGACGCCGACCGGCGCGTCGGCGGGGGTCTTCGCGCTCGCCCAGACGCCCCGGTGGCCGCCTTCCGCCAACCGGAACGGCTGCTCCTCGTCGAGCACGTCGCCGACCTTGTAGGGAGGATGCTTCGCGGGATCGACTTTCGCCATGTGCGGGCGGTCGTCGGCGATCACTTCGCGCACCCAACGGACCTTGAGCGGAATCGTCGCGCCGCCCGGTCCGACGAGCGGTTCGGCCGTCGCGCGGAGGTCGCCGCGGTCCGAACCCCACAACGCGAACGCCGCGTGCACGCGTTCGTTGCGCCACGCGCGACCCCGCCACGTCTTCTGCGACTCGTCGCCGCGCGCGTTCTCCGCCGTGATGCGCGCCATCGGGAAAACGCGCCCGTGCAGCGATTCGCCGCCCGGCGCCTCCAAAGCCAAACAGCCCGCGCCCGCCGCGGCGGCCAGGGCGACCAGGAAGAATTTCGTTTTCATGGCGTCCGGCCTTCGGCTTGTTCGCATTCCGCGAGCAGTTCGAGCGCCCGCGCCGCGGCGAGGATGCAATTCACCCAGTCGCCGCCCGCGTCCTTGAGGTTGTATTCCGCCATCTGCGTGGGAATGCGGCCGGAATCGAGCTGGGCGCGAGTGAGCGCGTCGCCGAACGCGCGCGCCTTGGCGAGATCCAGGGGATTGCCCGTGGCCTTCCAGGTGGCGAGCCAGCCGCGGATCAGCTTCGCGCTCGACGCGTCGATCGGGATGTTCCAGTGGTACTGCTCGGTGGCGGACGGAAACACGTACCAGCCCAGATAGTCCACGGTGACGTCTTCCGGACGGTACCAGGGCCGCCCCGTGCGGATGCCGGTGCCGTCCGCGCGGCACGGACGCTCCCACAGCACGAACTGGTCCTCCGCGAAACGCAGCAGCTCGCGCGCTTCGGCCTTGCGCTTCGCGTCGCCGGGGTGGCGCTTGAGGAAGTAGATCGCCGCCGACACCGCGGGGTGCTTCGTGAGGTTCACGTACTTCTTCGTGGGCTCCACGTCCTCGAACTGGCCTTCCCAGTTGAAATCGGCCATCGGACCGCGGTCGACGTACGCGGCCGCCCTGTCCGCCGCCGCGCGGT
>JAKSOX010000270.1 GCA_024405335.1 Kiritimatiellia bacterium | reverse complement strand
GACGGCCGTGGCGACGGCGGAGGGACGGCCGTGGCGACGGCGGAGGGACGGCCGTCCCTAAACCGTATGGACGGTCGTGGCGTTGACGTCCTCCAGATTACGTGGTGTCATGCGCCACATGAACGAACGGAAAAAAGCACTTTCGTATGCCTTGACGCCCAACTTGAAACGCTCTGCGCGCTCGGTTGGCGGCAAGTGCTATTCAGCCCAGATGAAGAGCGGCGGCACCTTTGGCGACAAGGAACTCCAGGTGGCGTTGACGGCTTGATTTTCGCGCCGCGCTTGTGCTATCATTGTCCCCGCATTGATGGTCAGGCAATTGGGGTTTTCAGCATGAACGTTCTGGGGTTTGTTTTTGGAGCAGTCGTTTCCATGGCCGCGCGCGAGTCCGCCCATTCGCGGTGGGACGTCGTTTCCTCCGGTCGGGCGATCGAATGGCGGGTGGCGTCCGATTCACGGCTGCCGCATCGCGACTGGATGGAGATGAGCGGACGCAAGGCCTCCCTGCTGTTCGACTACACGGTGTCGAGCAACCGAACGCTTGCGCTTGCGCGACGCGTCGTGTGGCCGTGCGTGCGAACTCAGCCGAACAACACGCACGCGTCGCTGGGCTTTGATTTCCCGGCGAACGGCATTCCGCGCCTGACGGCCGACGGCGAGATCGTCGACGAGAAGGTTTCGCGCATTTCCTTTGACGGCGTCTGGACGTCGGTTGGAACGACGGAGTCGGGGCTGGTCGTCGAGCGGCGCGTCTTTCCGTCCAGCACGGCGCCTGCCGTCTTCGAATGCTGGCGCGTGACGAACGGCGGCAAGAGGTCAGTCGCCGTCGGCGTCACGCGGGCGGAGGCGTCGTGGATTCGGCTGGGATGCACGGGACGCTTCGTCGTTTCGGCGGCGGCGGATCGTCCCGAGACCGTGGCGCTGGCGCCGGGGCGGTCGGCCGAACTGGCGTTGGCGTTCGCGGTTCGCCGTGCGGACGAGAGGCCGCGCGCGTTCAACGCCGCGGAAGAGGAGGCCTCTCGCCTTGCGCGCGTGCTCCAGCTGACGGACCGAGTGCGGCTGGAGACGGACGATCCGGCGTTGGACGCGGCGTTCCGCTTCGCGAAGATCCGCGCGGGCGAGAGCGTCTACGAGACGGCGGGAGGCGTCATGCACTCGCCGGGCGGCGGCGCGTACTACGCCGGGACGTGGTGCAACGACCAGGTCGAATACGCCGGACCGTGGTTCGCCATGACGGGCGACGAGCTGCTGCTTGAAGCGTCGATGAACGCCTATCGCCAGTACGTGCCGTTCATGGCCGACGACTACGCGCCGATCCCCTCGAGCGTCATCGCCGAGGGACGCGACTACTGGAACGGCGCGGGCGACCGCGGCGACGCGGCGATGTGGGCGTACGGCGCTTCGCGCTTCGTGCTGACGGCGGGGCGGCGCGATTGGGCGGACGAGCTTCGTCCCGGCATCCGCTGGACGCTTGAATACTGCCGGCGCAAGTTGGCGGCCGATGGCGTCGTCGCCTCCGATACGGACGAGTTGGAAGGCCGGCTGCCGTCCGGCAAGGCCAACCTCAACACCTCCTCCCTTTGCTACGATGCGTTGCGGAAGGCGGCGATTGTCGAACGGGCGTTCGGAGACGAGAAGACCGCGGCCGACTACGAGGCGCGCGCCGTGCGGCTGAGGGACGCGATCGAACGGCATTTCGGCGCGGAGCTGCACGGGTTCAAGACCTATCGCTACTACGAGGGCTGCAAGGTGCTGCGTTCGTGGATCGGCAGCCCCCTCTGCGTCGGCATCTTCGACCGGGCGCAGGACACGGCCGGCGCGCTGCTCTCGCCGCATCTGCGTACGCGCAATGCGGGGCTGCTCTCGGCCGAAGGCGATCCGTCCGGCGTCACCTGGGACCGCAGCCAGCTCTACGCGTTTCGCGGCATCTTCGCCGCCGGACTTGGCGATCGCGCGTGGGACGACTTCGTCGCCTATTCGCGCACGCGGCTTCTCGGCGAGCACGTGCCGTATCCGGTCGAGGCCTGGCCGGAGGGCGACATGCGGCACCTGTCGGCGGAAAGCGCGCTCTACTGCCGCGTCGTCACGGAGGGGCTGTTCGGACTCGAACCGACCGGCTTCGGCACGTTCCGCGCAAACGCCCGTCTGCCGAAGGGGCTGAAGCGAATGGCACTTCGGAACGTGCATGCGTTCGGCCGCGTTTTCGACGTCGAGGTCGACGAGAAGGGCGTTCGAATCAAGGAATGCGGAAAAGATTGACGGACTTCAAAAAGCACAAACAGGTCTGTTTATGTTTTTTGAACTTGCGCGGGGTGGCGGAGGTGGCTGCGCGTTCTAGGCTA
>JAKSOX010000027.1 GCA_024405335.1 Kiritimatiellia bacterium | reverse complement strand
CAGATGAAATTCAACAAAGTCGAAGTGGACAAAGGCGTCAATTTCGGGGACGGTGAACTCACCTTCATCGCCGGGCCTTGCGTCATCGAAAGCCGGAAAATGGTCCTCGCCATCGCGCGCAAGCTGACGGCGTTGGCGAACAAGCTCGGCGTCAAATACGTGTTCAAGGCGAGTTTCGACAAGGCGAACCGCACCAGCGTGAAGAGCTTTCGCGGTCCAGGAATCGAAGAGGGGCTGGAAATCCTGGCGGAAGTGCGCGAGACGTTCGGCGTGCCGGTGCTCACCGACGTGCACGAACCTTGGCAATGCGCGCGGGCGGCGGCGACGTGCGACGTGTTGCAGATTCCCGCGTTCCTCGCGCGGCAGACGGATCTCGTGGTGGCGGCGGGCGAAACGGGCGCCGTGGTGAACGTGAAGAAGGGCCAGTTCATGGCCGCGGAGGACATGGCGCAGGTGGCGGAAAAGATCCGTTCCACCGGCAACGGCCGCATCGTGTTCACCGAGCGCGGCGCGAGTTTCGGCTACCGCAACCTGGTGGCGGACATGCGCAACCTGCTGATCATGCGCGAGCTCGGCGTGCCCGTGGTGATGGACGCGACGCATGCGGTGCAGCGGCCCGGCGGCCTCGGCACGGGGTCGGGCGGCGACGGGCGCTTCGCGCCGGCGATTGCGCGCGCGGCCGTGGCCACGGGCGTGGACGGCGTGTTCCTGGAAACGCATCCCGAGCCCGCGAAGGCGCTTTCGGACGGCGCGAACATGGTGCCGCTCAAGGACGTCGAAAAACTGTGGCGCCAGCTCGTGGCGATCAACCGCGTCGTGCGGGGAAAGGCCGGCTGACGTGCGCATGGCGTGGACCATCGCCGCATTCGCGGCCGCGGGCTGGGCGTTCGCCTTCGATTCGGGCAAGTGGTTGTCCGAACGGGGCGACGACTCCGACGCGGTGCGCCTGCGCGAGGTCTACGACCGGCGCGTGCCCGAAATCACGCAACCGGCCGAAAACGTGGTCTTCCCGATCGAGACGAATCCGGACGGCACGATCAAAAGCCGTCTGCGGGCCGGCAAGGCGTACGTGTTCCTCGACTCCGGCTTCGTCTGGGGCGCGGACGTGGTGGTCGAGCAGTACGAGGCGGGCGGCAAAACGGCGACGGGCACTTTGACGGCGGACAATTGCATCGTGGACCGGAAAACGAAAACCGGCTGGGTGCCGGGCAACGCCAAAATCGTCTGGGGCGAGACGTCCGTGGCGGGCCGCGGCGTCCACTTCGACCTGGGGCGGGAATACGTCAAAATCTTCGCCAACACGCGCATCGAGTCCGATGCGCTGGGCGGCAAGGGCGTCAAGGACGCGCTGGGCGGCGTCGCGCCGCGCGAAGCCGGCAAGAGGAATCCGAAGCCGGCGGCGGCCGGCGGCAAAAAGAAGGCCGAAATCGTCGCCGAGCGCACCGACTACGACCACAAGGAGGGCGTGGTGCTGTTCGACCGGAACGTGCATTTGGACGACGCGGAATACCAGATGGCGACCGACCGGCTGTTCGTGTTCCTCGAAGGCACGAATTCGCTGCGGCGGCTCGTGGCGCTGGGAAACGTGGCGATCACCAACGGCACGAAGCGGGCGCGTTGCGCGAAGGCGACGTACGCGCGCAAGACCGGCAAAATCGACTTGTACGGCGACGAGCGTGCGAAGGCCCGACTCGAGGACGTCGGCGGCAAGAAGGCGGCCGTCGAAGGCGACCGCGTCACGTTCTGGGCCGACTCGGAGCAGGTGGAAGTGGAGGACGCGGCCGTTTTCGTTCCCGCGTTCGGCAAGAGCGGAAAGAAGGGGCTTGGGCTATGAGCGATCCGGTTTTCGAAGCGATGAACGCCATGGCGGCGGACATGGGCGAACCCGACCTGACGGCCACGGGGCTGGTCAAGATCTACGGCGACCGCACGGTGGTGAACGGCATGAACGTGAACTGCCGCTGCGGCGAAATCGTGGGGCTGCTCGGGCCGAACGGCGCGGGCAAGACGACCACGTTCTACATGATCGTGGGGCTGGTGAAGCCGAACGAGGGCACGATTTCGTTCCGCGGCGAAGACGTCACGCACCTGCCCGTGTTCATGCGCGCGCGCCGCGGCCTGGGCTATTTGGCCCAGGAGGCGAGCATCTTCCGCAAGCTCAGCGTGTGGGACAACGTGATGGCGATTCTCGAAACGCTCAAGACGTCCCGCAAGGAGCGCAAGGCTCGCTGCGAGGAACTGCTGGCCACGTTCGACCTGATGAAGGTCGCGAAGCAGCCCGCGTACACGCTTTCCGGCGGCGAGCGCCGCAAACTCGAAATCGCGCGCGCGCTGGTGCGCAAGCCGTCCATCCTGATGCTCGACGAACCGTTCGCCGGCGTGGATCCGCTGGCGGTGTGCGACATCCAGGACATCGTGCGGCGTCTGCGCGACCAGGGGTTGGGCGTGATCATCACGGACCACAACGTGCGCGAGACGCTGAGCGTGGTGGACAGGGCGTATCTCGTGTACAACGGCCGTCTGCTCAAGGAGGGCACGAGCGACGAACTCGTGAACGATCCCGACGTGCGCGCGAAGTACCTCGGCGAAGATTTCCACATGTGATTCGACGGACACCAAACAAAACAACAAAACAAAAGGAGGCACAACATGGCAATTGAAATCACGATGCGGCACTCGGACGTGCGGATCGAAGCGCTCAAGGAGTACGCGCAGAAGCGCATGGAGCGGCTTCAGGCCTCGTTTCCGAAGGTGACGAAAATCCAGATCGTCATCGACGTGGACGTGAAGAAGCACATGTACATGGCCGAAGTGGTCGCGAACCGTCTCGGCGAGACGGCCGTGGGCGCGAAGGAATTTTCCGAATCGGCCAAGAGCGTGATCGACGCGGCGGCGGCGCGCGCGGAGCGCCAGCTGCTCAAGATGCGCGTCAAGGCGCGCAAGGGCCACGTGCGCGCGGCGCGCGCCGGCAGCCCGCGCAACTGATCCGTCCGCGGGAGGGCGTTGGCATGGGCGAAAACGGAAAGGGCGAGGCGAAGCGTTTCACGGTCCGCGATTTCGTGGCCGAGGGGCGCGAACGCCTGCACCTCGAAATCGTGGTGGACGCGGGGTTGGACGCGGTGGTTGGGGAACCCATGACCTACCGTCCCGGTCTCGCGCTCACCGGCTTTTTCGAGAATTTCGCCTGGAAGCGGCTGCAGGTGATCGGCAAGGCCGAACGCGCGTATCTGATGAGCTTGGAGCCGGCGGTCCGCAACGACCGCATCCAGGCGTTGTTCGCGCACGGGGCCTACTGCATCATCTTCGCGTGCGGCATGGAAGTGCCGCCGGGCGTCGCGGAAATCGTCCGCGACGCGGGCGGCTCGGTGCTGCGCACGGACCTGCTCACCCGCGACTTCGCCCATCTTTCCACCTTCGTGATGGAGCGGCTCACCGCTCCCACGACCAAACTTTACGCCACGACGGTGGAAGTCGCCGGCATGGGCGTGATGATGCGCGGCGCGCCAGGCCTCGGCAAGTCCGAGACGGCGCTCGGCCTCATCAAGCACGGCAACGCGCTGGTGGCGGACGATTTCACCTGTCTGCGCAAGGACGTCGCCGGCAACGTGCTTTACGCGAGCGCGTCGGCGGCGACGAGCGAATACATGGAAATCCGCGGCATCGGCATCATCCACGTGCCGAGCGTTTTCGGCGTGACGGCGGTTCGCGGCGAAAAACAGCTGGATTTCGTGATCACCTTCAGGCGCATGGAAGAGGTGAACGGCGAATTGGACCGCGTGGGGGAGGACGTCCGCATGGCGAACTTCCTCGGCGTGGACGTACCGGAAATCGTGATACCCGTTTCTGCGGGACGCGATCTCGTGAACCTCGTCGAAACGGCCGCGCAGCAGCAGAAACTGCGCGCCGCCGGACACGACGCGGCTGGCAATTTGGACGCGCGGCTCAAAGCCCGCGCCATGCAGTGACGAAACAGGAGAAAAACGGCAATGGCGGACAAAAAGGAAACACGCGAACTCACCCTGTTCAACAAGTACGGCCTCCACGTGCGGCCGGCGGGGCTGTTCGCCAAAATAGCTTCGCGTTACGACGCGGAAGTCGAGGTCGAAAAGGACGGCAACGTGGTCAGCGGCAAGTCCATCATGGCGCTCATGACGCTCGAGGCCGTGCACGGCGCGGTGCTCAAGGTTTCGGCGACGGGTCCGCAGGCGACGGAGGTCCTCGACGAACTCGAGGCGCTGGTCGCCCGCAAATTCGACATCCCCGACGAACAGTGACGGAACGGATTCCAGACGGACGGACCGGCATGAGGACGCTTTCTGGCGTCGCGACGAGCTGCGGTTTCGTTTCGGGCCCCGTGTTCCTGCACGCGGGCGCGCGCGGGTTCGCCGTCAAGGAATACCGCATCCGCGAGGACCAGGTGGGCGCCGAACTGGCGCGCTACCGCGAGGCGCGCGCCGAAACGCGGCGGCAGCTCGAGGGCCTGATCGCGGACATCTCCGGGCGCATGCGCGAAGAAGAGGCGCGCATCTTCGAAAACCATCTCGTCATTCTCGAGGACGAGGTGGTCATCAAGGCCATCGAGAAGGCCATCCGCACGGACTGCATCAACGCGGAGTCCGCCGTGCATCGCGTGGTGGGGGAATTTCGCAAGTCCTTCGAGCGGATGAACGATCCCTATCTGCGCGAGCGCGCGCGCGACATCGACGACATCGAGCGCCGCATGCTGCGCACGTTCCTCGGCAAGGCGGAGGATTCGGGGCTTTCCAGGATCACGAAGCCGGTGATCATCGTGGCGGACGACCTGACGCCGTCCGAAACGGTGTCCGTGCCGCGCGAACTCATTTTGGGATTCGCCACGGACCGCGGCTCCGCCACGAGCCACGTGGCGCTGCTGGCGCGCGCGCTGGGCATCCCGGCGGTGACGGGCCTCGGCGACGTCACGGCGCACGTCGCCCCCGGCGACAAGATCCTGCTGGACGGCACTTCCGGCACGGTGACGGTGCATCCTGACCGCGAAACGCGCGAACAGTTCGCCCGCCTCATCTGGCGCGCGCGGGAACTCAAGCAGATGCTCGAGGAGGTGCGTTCCGCTCCCGGACAGGGACTCGACGTGCGCCTGCTCGCGAACGTCCAGCCGGGCGTTCCGTTCGGCGGCCTGGCGGCGCTGGGCGCGGAAGGCGTGGGACTCTACCGCACGGAGTACCTGTGGATGTCGCGCGGCGAGGCGCCAACGGAAAACGAGCAGACGGCGGCGTATTCCGAGGCGGTGAAGGCCGTGGCGCAGCTCGGGCCGGAGGCGCGCATCACGATCCGCGCGCTCGACATCGGCGGCGACAAGGCGATCAAAGGGCGCACGTCGCGCGAAGCGAATCCTTTCTTGGGAAACCGGTCCATCCGCTTCCTGTTGTCCCACCGGGACGTGTTCCGCGCGCAGCTGCGCGCGATCCTGAAGGCGAGCGCGTTCGGCAAAACCGCCGTGCTGTATCCGATGGTGGCCACGGTGGAGGAAGTGCGCGAGGCGAACGCCGAACTCCGGCAGGCGATGGAGCAGCTGCGCATGGCCGGCATTCCGTTCGACGAACGCATCCCGATGGGCGCGATGATCGAAACGCCAGCGGCGGCGCTCAACGCCGCCGCCATCGCGCGCGAAGTGACGTTTTTCTCGATCGGCACGAACGACCTCGTGCAGTACACCATGGCGGCGGACCGCGGCAACGAGCGCGTCTCGCACCTGTACCAGCCCACGAATCCGGCGGTGGTGAAACTGGTGGACATGGCCGTGGGCGCGGCCCGGGCGGCGAATCTGCCCACGTGCGTGTGCGGCGAATCCGCGAGCGATCCCGTCACGGGCGTTTTGTGGGCCGCCCTCGGCGTCGGGTCGCTTTCGATGAGCGCGACGTTCCTGCCGGTCATCCGCAAGGTGCTGCGTTCGCTCACGGCGGAGGACGCCGCGCAGATCGCCGCCGACGTGCGCGCGGCGCTCGACGTCGCGCGCGCCTCGGAAATCTACGCGATCGTGCGCAACCGGCTCGTCGAGAAGATGCCCGATCTTGAGGAAATACAATCGTTTTTCGCGCCCGTCGTGAGCGTGGAGTGAGGAGGAGTCATGACAAGGAAAAACGCGCGCAAGGGAAAACTGCCGGCGGCGAAAAAGCCGCGCATTCTGATCGTCACGCCCGAGATCACCTATCTGCCGGAGGGAATGGGGAACCTCGCGGGCAAGATGAGCGCCAAGGCGGGCGGCATGGCCGACGTTTCGGCGTCGCTCGTGTCGGCGCTGTTCGATCTGGGGGCCGACGTGCACGTGGCGCTGCCGCACTACCGGCGGATGTTCCATCTGGAAACCGCGCAGCTCGTTTCGGAGGAATTGCGCAAAATCAAGAGCCGCATGCCCGACAGCCGCATCCACCTGGCCGAGGACCGCTGCTTCTACTACCGCGACCGCGTCTATTCGCAGGGCGACGGCAACGCGAAACTGGCGCTCGCCTTCGAGCGCGAGGTGATCAACAACATCATGAACGAGGTGCAGCCAGACCTCATCCACTGCAACGACTGGATGACGGGCCTCATCCCGGCGGCGGCGCGCCGCGAGGGGATTCCGTGCCTCTTCACGGTGCACAACATCCACACGCACAAGCTCACGCTCGGGCAGGTGGAGGACGCGGGCATTGACGCCGCGGAGTTCTGGTCGAACCTCTACTACTCGCGCCCGCCATTCAACTATTTCGAATCGCGCGACACGAACCCCGTGGATTTGCAAGCGTCCGGCATTTTCGCCGCGCACTACATCAACACGGTGTCGCCCACGTTCCTCAAGGAGATCGTGGACGGCTGGCACGACTTCATCCCGGATTCCATCCGCAACGAAATCCGCGGCAAGGCCAACGCCGGCTGCGCGGCCGGCATCCTGAACGCGCCGGATCCCACGGACAACCCGGCGATCGACGACAAGATCCCGTTCCGCTACGGTCCGGACGACCACTTCGAGCAGAAGCGCAGAAACAAAGTCGCGCTCCAGCACGCGCTGGGACTCGAGGAAAATCCGGACGCGCCGGTGTTCTTCTGGCCGAGCCGCCTCGACCCGGTGCAGAAGGGGCCGCAGCTTTTGACCGACATCTGCTACCGGTTCCTTTCCAAGTACTGGAACGAGGGAGCGCAGATTGCGGTGATAGCGAACGGCGCCTACCAGCAGCCGTTCTGGGACATCCAGAATTTCCACGGCATCTCCAACCGCCTGGCGGTGCGCAATTTCGACGGCCGGCTTTCGCAGCTCGGTTTCGCGGGGTCGGATTTCACGATGGTGCCGTCGCTCTTCGAGCCGTGCGGCCTGCCGCAGATGCAAGGCCCGATCTACGGGTCGCTCGCGGTGGTGCACAACACGGGCGGCCTGCACGACACGGTCGAGCCGCTCGACTGGAACAACCACGTCGGCAACGGTTTCGTGTTCGACACCTACGATTCGCAGGGGCTGTTCTGGGCTATGGACCAGGCAATGTGCTTCTGGAAACGGCCGCCGGACGCGCGTCGGGCCGAAATCGCGCGCATCATGCGCGAATCGCTGCGGCGCTTCAACCACGAGGCGTGCGCGCGCCAGTACATCGAACTCTACGAACAAATGCTGCACCGTCCGCTCGTGAGGGCTTTCGGCGGCGACGCGCATCCGACGGCGTGAAAATACTCTTCCTTTTCATCGACGGCGTGGGACTTCGGGAGGCGGCGGCGGACAACCCCGTGAATCCCGAGGTTTGCCCCACGTTATGCCGGCTGATCGAGCGGCACGGCAAGGCGATCGACGCATGCCTCACGGTGGAAGGACTGCCGCAGTCCGCGACTGGCCAGGCCACGATGTTCACGGGCATGAACGCCTCCGTGTTCATGGGCCGGCATTGCGAAGGGTTTCCGGGGCCGTCGCTTCGGGCGGCGATCGAAAAGAACAACCTGTTCCTGCAGTTGCGCGCGCGCGGCAAGCGCGTGAAGTTCGCGGACGCGTACCTCGTGGATTCGGCGGACGAACTCGCCGCGCGCCGCTTCAAGTCCGTCACCACGGTGATGGCGCTCACCACGCCGGAGGTGCTGTCGTTCACGGACGATCTCGTGGACGACCAGGCGGTGATGCAGGATCTGACGCGCGACACGATCCAGGACCGCCATCCCGACATCCCGCTCGTGACGCCGGAAGACGCCGCCGCGCATTTGTTCGACCTGGCGCTCGCGCACGATTTCACGCTGTACGAATTCTTCCAGACGGACGTCGCGGGCCACTCGCTCGACTACGGGCGCGCGTGCGCGGTGCTGCGGCTGTACGACGCGTTCCTGGCGCCGCTCGTGCGTTTTGCGCAGGCCGCCGGCATCACGCTGGTGATGACGGCCGACCACGGCAACGTCGAGGACATGCAGGCGCGCGGACACACGCGCAACCCCGTGCCGTTCATCGCCTTCGGCCCGCGCGAAGCGGAAATCCGCGATTGTGTGGCGTCCCTTGTGGACGTCACGCCGGCCGTGCTCAAGTTCCTGTGACGCGGGCCAATTTCAACTTGCAACAACGCGCCTTTTTTGGTATCTTATGCGACCTCTTGCCCAAAGACGGGAAGGGCGCGGCTGAAAACCGCGAACGTCAACAAACAACAAAAAGTTCAGTTACAATGGCTATTCGCAAACCCACCGAGCGTGGTGAAAAGTCCGCCGCCATGGCGGAGATGCTCGCCGATTTCGGCACCACCACGTTCAAGCCCGGCTCCATCGTGGAGGGCACCGTTTCCAAGGTCGAAGGAAGCGACGTGTTCACGGACATCGGCTACAAATCCGCAGGCGTCGTCGGTCTCGACGAGTTCGCCGATCCCGCCGAAGTCAAGCCCGGCTACAAGTTCCAGGTCAAGCTCGTCAATCTCGAAGACGACAAGACCAACATGGTCCAGCTTTCCAAGAAGGCGGCGGACGACCAGATCCGTTGGCAGAAGGTTCTGGAGCGCTACGTCGAGGGCTGCATCGTCAGCGGCACGATCAAGAGCGCCGTCCGCGGCGGCCTGCTCGTGGACATCGACGGCGTCGAGGCGTTCCTGCCCGGCAGCCAGGTCGAAGTTTCCCCGGTGCGCGACCTCGCGCCCTACATCGGCCAGACGTTCGAGTTCAAGGTCATCAAGATCTCCAACGAGCGCCGCAACATCATCGTTTCCCGCCGCGAGCTCATCGAAGGCCAGCTGGCCGAAAAGAAGGCCGCGCTGCTCGGCTCCCTCCAGAAGGGCGAAGTGCGCAAGGGCCGCGTGAAGAACATCACGGACTTCGGCGCGTTCATCGACCTCGACGGCATCGACGGCCTGCTGCACATCACCGACATGAGCTGGGGCCGCGTCAAGCACCCGAGCGAAATGCTCAAGGTCAACCAGGAGCTCGACGTCATGGTCCTCGACGTGGATCAGGAACGCGAGCGCATTTCCCTCGGCCTCAAGCAGTGCACCGAGAACCCGTGGAATTCGATCGCCGAGCAGTTCCCCGTCGGCGCGCGCGTTTCGGGCAAGGTCGTCAACCTCGCCGCCTACGGCGCGTTCGTCGAAATCGCCCCCGGCATCGAAGGCCTCGTGCACATTTCCGAGTTCAGCTGGACGAAGCGCGTGGCCCGCGCGAGCGACATGCTCAATCTGGGCGACGAAGTCCAGGTGGCCGTCCTTTCCGTGGACGCCGAGAACCAGAAGATCGCGCTCGGCATTCGCCAGACGCAGGACAACCCCTGGGATTCCGTGCAGGACCGCTATCCGGTCGGCAGCCGCGTGAAGGGCAAGGTCCGCAACTTCACCGCCTACGGCGCCTTCGTGGAAATCGAAGACGGCATCGACGGCATGATCCACGTGTCCGACATGAGCTGGACGCGCAAGATCAACCATCCGTCCGAATGCCTCCAGAAGGGCCAGGAAGTGGAAGCCGTGGTGCTCGACGTCAACACGAAGGAGCAGCGCATTTCGCTCGGCCTCAAGCAGGCGCAGACGGATCCGTGGTCCGAAATCGCGGCCAAGTACGCGGTGGGCGCCATCGTCAAGGGCAAGGTTTCCAAGATCGCGTCCTTCGGCGCGTTCGTGGAACTCGAAGACGGCGTGGACGGCCTCGTGCACATTTCCCAGATTTCCGACCAGCGCGTCGAGAAGGTGAAAGACGCCCTCGACGTGGGACAGGAAGTCGAAGCCCGCGTGGTCAAGGTGGACCGCAACGAGCGCCGCATCGGCCTTTCCATCCGCGCCGTCAACATGACGGAGGACGAGGTCCGCGCGCTCGAGTCCGATTCCGCCGAAACGGACGCGACTTCCGCGAACACGGTCGGATCCGAATCGCTCGGCGCGCTCGGCGCGGCGTTCGACGAGGCCTTCCAGAACGTGGAATGGCAGCCCGGCGAAGCTGAAACGAAGTAAGAAAGGAACCATAAAATGTCCAGAGTCTGTGAAATCTGCGGCAAGGGCCCGGCGGCCGGCAAGTCCATCATCCGCAAGGGTTCGCCCAAGTACAAAGGCGGCATCGGCCTCCACACGACGGGCATCTCGAAGCGTCGCTTCCTGCCGAACCTCCAAACGGTTCGCGTGAGCGACGGCAAGGGAAATTCCTGCCGGAAGACGGTCTGCACGAAGTGCATCAAGGCCGGCAAGGTCGTCAAGGCCTGAAGAAAAGTCGGCCAATGCAAGAAGGGCGACCGGGCAACCGGTCGCCCTTTTCAACGCGAGCGGCTTCGCCGCAGCCGGAAGACGAGGGGAAAAGATGATTTGCGATCAGGTGAAATGGGCCGATTCGTACGCCAGCTGCCATCCGCGGTTTGCGAAGGCGTTCGCGTTCATGAAGAAGTGCACGCCGGAAACGGCGAACGGCAAGTACGAAATCGACGGCGACGCCGTCTACGCGACCGTGTCCGATTCGCCGCTCAAACCTTTTGCCGCCGCGAAACCGGAGGCGCATCGCAAGTACGCGGACGTCCAGTTCCCGCTCGCGGGCGAGGAGACGATCGGCGTCGCGGCGCTGCCGCCCGACGCGGAGAAGCTGCCGTTCGACGAAACGAAGGACATCGCGTTCTACGAGCAGGCGACCTCCCCGCTCACGCTCCACCCCGGCCAGTTCGCGATTTTCTTTCCGCAGGACGCGCACGCGCCATGCTGCACCCTCGCGGACGGAAAGAGCGTCAAGAAGGTCGTGATCAAGGTGAAGCTTTGAGTTTCCGGCGAAAACGGAACTCGAACAGTATTTGAAAGGGTTTGCGATGAAGTTGTTCGACGAATTGCAGGCGCGCGGGCTGGTCCAGACGGTGACGGATCCCGGCGTGGCGGAAATGCTCGAAAAGCCGATGACGGTGTATTGCGGATTCGATCCGTCGGCGTCCTCTTTGCAGGCGGGAAACCTCGTGTCCATTTTGATGCTGCGCCGCCTCCAGCTCGCCGGCCACAAGATCATCGCGCTCGTGGGCGGCGCCACGGGGCTCATCGGCGACCCGTCCGGCAAGTCCGCCGAACGCAACATGCTCACGCTCGAGCAGGTCGCGGAAAACAAGAAGGGCATCCGCGAGAACCTCGGCCGCATTCTCGATTTCGAGGGCCCGAACGCCGCGATCATGGTGGACAACTACGATTGGTATTCGGGGCTGTCCGCAATCGCGTTTCTGCGCGACGTGGCGATCAACTTCCGCGTGCCGCAGATGCTCGCCAAGGAAAGCGTGAAGAAACGTCTTGAAGCGTCCGAAGGCGCGCTCACGTTCACGGAGTTCAGCTACCAGATCCTGCAGGGCAACGACTTCCTGCACCTGCACGACGCCTACGGCTGCACGATGGAAGTCGGCGGGGCGGACCAGTGGGGCAACATCACCGCGGGCACGGACCTCGTCCACAAGATGCGCGGCCGCACCGTGTACGGGCTCACGTTTCCGCTGTTGCTGGACGGGTCGGGCAAGAAGTTCGGCAAATCCGAAGGCAACGCGATGTTCATGAGCGCGGAAAAGACTTCGGTGTACGACTGGTACCAGTTCTTCCTGCGGTCCGACGACGCGGACGTGATCCGCTACCTGAAGGTGTTCTCGCTCAAGCCGCTTGAGGAGATCTCGGCGCTCGAAGCCGAGATGAGGGCGCATCCCGAAGCGCGCATTCCGCAGAAGGCGCTCGCCGAGGAACTTACGCGCCTGGTGCACGGCGACGCCGCGTACGAAGCGGCCGTGGGCGCCACGAAAACGCTTTTCGGCGGCGACGTCGCCGGCAAGAGCGCGGACGAACTGGAGACGATTTTCAAGGACGTGAAGTCGGCGACGCTGCCGCGCTCTGAGGCGGAAGGCAAGCCGGTGTTCGCGGTGGCCGCCGCCGCCGGCATGTTCAAGTCCAACGGCGAAGCGCGCCGCATGGCGCAGCAGGGCGGGCTTTCGCTCAACGGCGCGAAGATCGACGACAAGCGCGTTTTCGCCGCCGGCGACTTCGTGGACGGTCGCGTGGCGGTTCTCCGCAGCGGCAAGAAGAACTTCTTCCTCGTCAGAGTCGAGTGACTCGCGGGCGGTGGAGGAGCGAGATGCGGGGCGATTCACCGCGCCTCCCCAATCACGAAAACGGGGCTGGCGCCAAACCCGGGGGCCTCGGGGGCGGTTGCCATTCGGGGCGGGTTTTGGTACAATGCGCGCGTTTTTTCGGAGATGAACAGAATGATGGATGCGGCATGGATCAAGGCGCGGGCGAACGACGTCCGGAAGGCGGACGAAATCGACCCCGCGCTGTACGCGAAATACAACGTCAAACGCGGTTTGCGCAACGCGGACGGCACTGGCGTTCTGGTGGGGCTCACCACGATCGGCAACGTGCACGGCTACGTGGTGAGCGAGGGCGACAAGTTCGCCGTGCCCGGCCAGCTCCAATACCGCGGCGTCGACGTTCAGGACATCGCCAAGCACTGCGCGCGCGAGCACCGTCCCGCCTTCGAGGAGGCGGCGTATCTGCTGCTGTTCGGCAATCTGCCCACGAAAGCGGAACTCGCCAAGTGGAACGACATCCTCGCGAACAACCGCGGGTTCAGCCCCGGCTACCGCGAAAAGGCCATTTTCGAGATGCCCGCCAAGACCGGCGATTTGATGAATTCGCTGGCGCGCGCCATCCTGGCCGCGTACGCCTACGACGCCAAGCCGGACCGGCTGGACATTGAAGGCAATCTCGAGCAGTCCGTGGACACCATCGCGCGCATGCCGATGCTGGCGGCGTACGTGTACCAGGCGGCGGAATGCGCGCGCACCGGCGCGAAGCCGGAAATCCTCGAGGCCGTTCCCGGCATGTCCACGGCGGAAATCTTCCTCACGCTGCTGCGCGGCGGCCACCACCGCGTGAAAAAACTCGAGGCGGACGTGCTCGACCTCGCGCTGCTGCTACACGCCGAACACGGCGGCGGCAACAACTCCAGTTTCGTCACGCACGTGGTGACCTCTTCGTTCACCGACCTCTACAGCTCGATCGCGGCTTCCATCCTCGCGCTCAAGGGTTCCCGCCACGGCGGCGCCAACTTGCGCACGATGCGGCAGATGGACGAAATCAAGAGGCACGTGAAGGACTGGTCGGACGAAGGCGCCGTCGCCTCCTACCTTTCGAAAATCGTCGCGAAGAAGGCCGGCGACGGCACGGGCCTCATCTACGGCCTCGGACACGCGGTGTACACGCTGTCCGACCCGCGCGCTGCGCTGTTGAAGGCGAAGGCCGAGCGCCTCGCCGAGTCGTGCGGCCGTCTGGACGAGTTCAAGCTCTACGAAGCCGTCGAGGCGTTCGGACCGCAGATCATCCGCAAAGCGCATCCGAAGGCGGCGGAGGCCTGCGCGAACGTGGACCTCTATTCCGGTTTCGTGTACGACATGCTGGGCATTCCGAAGGAACTCTACACGCCGCTGTTCGCGGTGGCGCGCGTGGTGGGCTGGTGCGCCCACCGCATGGAGGAGCTCGACAACGCGGGGCCGATCATCCGGCCCGCCTACAAGCCGCTTTACCAAAGCAAGAAATACGTCGACCTCGCCGCGCGCTGAACGCGGCCGTCGGGAAAGGGAGGCGAAACATGAAATTCATCGACGGCGGCGTCACGGCCGCCAAAGGTTTCCGGGCGGCCGGCGTGCCGGCCGAGATCAAGTACAAGGGGCGGCGCGACGTGGCGCTCGTGGTGGCGGACCGTCCGTGCGCCTGCGCCGGCGTCTTCACCACGAACGCCGTGGCGGCGGCGCCCGTCGTCTACGACCGCGAAGTCGTGAAGGGCGGCGTCGCGCAGGCGATTCTCGCGAACTCCGGCTGCGCGAACGCGTGCACCGGCCCCGCGGGTCTCGCGGCGGCGCGCGAATCGGCGGCGAAGACGGCCGCGACGCTGGGCGTCGATCCCCGGCACGTGCTCGTGGCGTCCACGGGCGTGATCGGCGCGCCGCTGCCGCTCGACCGTCTGCTCAAGGGCATGATCGCGGCGGCGGGCGAACTCGCCGCCACGCGCGAGGCGGCGAAGAACGCCGAGGCCGCGGTGATGACCACCGACACCAAGCCGAAGGAAGCCGCGGTGCGCCTGAAAATCGGCGGGAAAACCGTCACGGTCGGCGGCATGTGCAAGGGCTCGGGCATGATCGAGCCGAACATGGCCACGATGCTCGGCTTCATCACCACCGACTGCGCGGTTTCCGCGCCGATGCTGCGCCGCGCGCTCAAACTCGCGATCGCCAAGTCGTTCAACCGCGTGGTGGTGGACGGCGACGAATCCACCAACGATTCCGTGTTCCTGCTCGCCTCGGGCGCGGCTGGGAACGCGCCGATCGTCCGCGCCGGCGCCGATTTCGACGCGTTCGCAGAGGCGCTCGCGGCGGTGGGCGTGGCGCTCGCCAAGCAGATGGCGGCGGACGGCGAGGGTGCCACCAAGTTCGTGACCGTGGTCGTGAAGGGCGCCAAAACCAGGCGCGACGCCGACCGCGCCGCGCGCGCGATCGCCAAAAGCCCGCTCGCGAAGACGAGCTGGTTCGGCAAGGACCCCAACTGGGGCCGAGTTCTCGCGGCGGCGGGCTATTCCGGCGCCGCGGTGGACGACCGCAAGGCGGAGGTGTTCTACGGCAAAACCTGGGCCTACCGCAAAGGCCGCGTGGCGGACGCCGCGCAGCTCGCGCGCCTCGCTAAGGAGCTCGAGGGCGGCGAACTCAAGGTGACGGTGGACCTCCACCTCGGCGACTTCGAGGGCGTCGTGTACACGTGCGATTTTTCGCTCGACTACGTCCACATCAACGCGGACTACACCACCTGATTCCAAGGAGGAGGAAACCATGCCGTCATTGCAGGACATGCGCGCGAAGGCCAAAGAAGCGGGCCTCATGAAGTTGGACAAGCTGATCGCGAACCGCCAGCGGATTCCGGACTGCGAAATCCCGATTCCGGTCAAGGAGCTGTGCGAGCGCTACGAAAAGCTCTACACGGGCTGCATCAACGACGTGATGCGCGAACTGTGCCTCCTGAACCAGAACCTGCCCAGCGACATCATGCCGCTGCGCGACGAAATGACCGTGTGCGGCGAGGCGTTCACCGTGAAGTCGGCGCCGAACTGCATGATCGAAGGCGAAATGACGTTCCGCGCGCAGATGCTGGACGACTTCAAGCCGAACGGCGTCGTGGTGTGGGACACGAGTGAAGACACCGAGGCGTCGCTCTGGGGCGGCGTGATGACGGCGACCGCGATCACGAAGGGCATCCGCGGCGCGGTGATCGCCGGCGGCATCCGCGACACGAAGCAGAT
>JAKSOX010000269.1 GCA_024405335.1 Kiritimatiellia bacterium | reverse complement strand
TGGGGGGTGCCTAAGGGTGGGGTCGGTTTTAGCTTAGAACGCCGCCAAAGTTAGTCTAACCAGGCTGCGATTCTAACCTAACCCGGAGGGGTGTTCTAGTCTAGAATCCGGCCGGTTTCAGGTTAGCGCCGCGCGCGCCCTAACCTGAACCCGGCACGATTTCAGGTTAGAATGCGCACCCTCCTCCGGCACCAAACGAAAGGGAAAACCATGGGCAAAGAGAAGAGAGAAAAAAGAGAAGAAGCAAGAGAAATAAAGAGAGAAGAGAAAGCCGCCGCCGCTACCGCGTGCGCGCGCGGGAAAAATCCCCGGTTTCGGAGGGCGCGGCGGCGCGCATGGCCGCGCGACCTACATGCCTTCGCACCGTCAACGATTCCGCCCCAAAACGACGCATGCGTTGCTGCCGCCGAAGGCGAACGAGTTGGAAAGCGCCACGGAGGCGACGGCGTCGTTGCCGACCTCCGGAACGGGAAACGGCGCCAAAGCGCGGTCCACCGGCCGGACGACGTGCGGCGGCAGACCGCGGCCGCGCCTGAGCGCGATCCAGCAAAGAGCGGCCTCGATGGCGCCCGCCGCGCCCAGCGCGTGTCCCGTCAGCGGTTTCGTGGAAGAGCACGGCACGCCGTCGCCGAAAACGCGCCGAACCGCCGCGCACTCCATGGCGTCGTTGTAGACGGTTCCGGTGCCGTGCAGGTTCACGTAGCCGACCGCCGACGGCGGCAGCTTCGCGTCCGCCAACGCCGCGCGCATCGCCGCCTCCGCTCCGCGCCCTTCGGGATCCGGAGCCGTCAGGTGGTGCGCGTCCGAACTTTCGCCCACGCCCAGCAACGCCACGGACGGTCCGCCGCGCGGGACGTCTTCCGCGCGGCGCATGACGAACACCGCCGCGCCCTCGCCCAAGTTGATGCCGTCGCGATCGGCCGCCAGCGGACGCGTCGGACGAGGCGAAAGCGCCTCGAGCGCGAAAAAACCGTTCACCACCACGCGCGTGAACGCGTCCGCGCCGCCCACGAGAACGGCGTCGCACAAACCCGTTTCGAGCAGTTTGCGCGCGCCGGCGAACACCTTCCCGCTCGAAGAACACGCCGTGGAAACGACCCACTGCGGACCGCCCACGCCCCATTTGTCCCGCAGCCGTTCCGCGGGATACGCCATGTCGATGCGCGTCGGATCGGACGTGAACTCCTCCATCGTGGAGTTGCTCGTTCCGACCACCGCGCCGATGCGCGCGGACGGCATGCGTTCGCGCAGCCGCGCCAACGCCGGCTCCAGCTGCGCCAGCGCCGCGTCCAGAAGCGCGGCGACGCGCGTGGGCGCCGCCGCGAACGCGGAGGCCGGCAGATCGGCGTAGCCGAACGGCGTCGTTTCGCCGTTCGGCAGCGTGCCAGCGCACGTCCTCATGCCGCTTGCGTCGCCCGCGAACAGCCGTTTTTCCGTCTCGGCGACGCCGCACCCCAGCGCGGAGACGATTCCCAGATCCGTCAACGTGAATTGCATGTTTTCGCCTTTCGCCAGGTTTCACCGCTTCTGGACGCGCGCGCCGGGCGCCGTCCACCTGAACCACTCCCCGGGGTGCTCGCGCACCACCCCGGCCAGCGCCGCCGCGTACGCGTCGGCGAGCGCGGCGCGCGCGTCCGTCGGCAGTTTGCGGACGATCGCCACGTAGCGGCCGCCGCGCGTGCGCACGCAGGCGACGAAGTAAACGGGGTGTCCCAGCGCGCGCGCGAAGCGCACCGCCCCTTCCGACACCGCGATCTTCGGCGACCCGTCCGGAGCCGTCGTGCTGTCGCGGTCGGCCGCCATCACCGCGCAGTCGCCGGCGTCCAGCCAGTCGCCGGCCTCGAACGCGCTGCCCATGCCGAACGATTCGATCGGATGCACCAGCACGCGGCGCCGCTTCGCGTGCCTGGCGCAGAAGGCGTTGAACACCGCGGTGCGCGAGAAATCCATCCACGCGTGGAACGTGACGTCGCACGCGCCCAGCGCCGCCAGCACCTCGATCGTGCCGCAGTGCGACGAAAGCACGAACACGCCTTTCTTCGCCCGCACGTCGGCGACGAACGCGGCCGCGTCTGCAGAGCCGTCCGTCTCCACGCGCGGCAATCCGGTTCCCCCGCACGCCACCGCGAACTTGTCCGCCAGCGAACGCGCGAAACGCATCGCCTTCGCCGGCTGCGGGGACGCCGCGCGCGCGCCCGGGCTGAACGCCCAAACGCACAAGCCGATCGCCGCCGCCAGCGCGTCCAGCGCGCGCTTGCCGAAAATCCGGTACGCGAGCCACGCGAGCTCGAGCCCCAACGGCGACGCCCCGTGTTCCGTTGCCGTTCCGGGCGCGGACGCGCACGGCGCGG
>JAKSOX010000268.1 GCA_024405335.1 Kiritimatiellia bacterium | reverse complement strand
TGCGTGCGCCCCGAAGCCGTCCCCGCGATGGCGCGGCTGTCGCGCGCGACGGGCTGCGGGCTCGTGGTGCCCTTCCGCGGCGGCGAATGGCCGGCGGATTGTCCGCGCGGGCGGACGCTGGTGGATCCCGAAATCGGCTTCGGCACCACGCGCGAGGAGGATCTCGCGCTGCTGGCGCGCATTCCCGAATTCTCGAAGACGGCGCCGACGTGCGTGGGGGCGTCGCGCAAGCGGATCGTGAAGAAGATCGTCGGCGAGCGCGTGGGCGGCAAAAACCTCGGGGGCTCCGTGGGCATGGCGGTCTGGTGCGCGGCGAAAGGCGCCGCCGCCGTGCGCGTTCACGACGTGGCGGAAACGGTCCAGGCGCTGGCCGTGTGGTCGGCGCTCGAAAAAGGAGGCGCCGCATGACGTTCCACGTGTCGGTGGCGGACGTGGCCCAGATCGCGATCCTGTACCTCGTGTTCTACGCGGTGCTGAAGGCGGCGCGCGGTTCGCGTTTCGGCCAGGCGCTGATGGGCGGCGCCCTGCTCTTCGGCGTGCTGATCGCGTTCACCTACCTGTTCCAGTTCGACGTGCTCGCGCGCATGCTGTACTGGATGCTGAGCTACCTGGCGATTTCCTCGGTGGTGATCTTCCAGCCGGAAATCCGGCGCGCGCTGGTGGCGCTGGGTTCGCTGCTGTTTTCGGACAAGGCGCACGCCTTCGACGCCAACCGCGTCACGCCGGAGCGCATGACGGACGTGCTCTTCGAGCTGTCGAAACGCAGGACGGGCGCGCTCGTGGCGTTCGAGCGCGGCATTTCGCTGCGGGGCTACGAAACGAGCGGCGTGGAATTGGACGCGCTGGTGTCCACGGCGCTGGTGGTTTCCGTGTTCACGGAGCCGCTGCCGCTGCACGACGGCGGCATGGTGATCCGCCGCGGCCGCATCGCCTCCGCGCACTGCGTGTTCCCCGTGTCGCACAAGGTCGAGCTGTCCGTGTCCGGCATGCGCCACCGCGCGGCCGTCGGGCTTTCCGAGGAAACCGACGCGGTGGTGGCCGTGGTGTCCGAGGAAACGGGGCGCATTTCGATCGCGCACAACGGGCGGCTCGTGCGCTTCCCCGACCTCGGCCCCGCCACGCAGTCCGCCGTGCTGCGCTGGGTGCGCAAGGCGATGCCCGCGAAGCGGACGGCATCCGAGGAAATCGCGGAATGGTTCCAGTCCCGTCTGCGCAAACTGCGCGCGAAGAAGGAGCAGTCCGCATGAAGAAGTTCTTCGCCGTGTTCACCCGCAACTGGGGCTTGAAGCTGCTGGCGCTCGCGCTGGCGGTGATCGTGTACTACACCATGCGCGAAAAGACGGACCACGGCGCGCTGTTCCTGCGCCGGAGCGACGGCCCGTCGGAATATCCTTCACCAGTAAAACCGCCGCCGGCGCCAGTGCTCGCGCCGGACGTGCCCGTCCCGGAAAGTCCTCTGAATGCCAAATAACGAAAACCTCAACGCGCCATCCGCGCCGGCGGTCGACGGCAAATGCCGTCTGAAGCTGCTGGGCTTTTTCCTGTTCCCGCTGGCGCTTTTCCCCCTGCTCGCCCTGATTTCCTACCGCTGGGAATCGATCGCGGCGCTGAAGATTCCCGCCGAGGCCTCGCGCAACCTGATCGGCGTCGCGGGCGACAGCTTCGCCTACTACGGCTACCGTCTGATCGGCCTCGTCATCTGGTGCGTTCCGCCGCTGTGCGCGCTTCTGGGCGTGCTCTTCGTGCTGGGGAAGACGCCGCGCTTCGGGCGGCGTTTCGCGGCGTTCCTGCTGTTCATGTTCTCCGTCACCTGCCTGTTGCAGCTGCTTGGCGGCACGCCCGCCATGGCCGGGCTGCTCGCGGAACTCAACATCGCGCCGAACGCCGGCGGCGTTCTGGGCCACCTGGTGATGGACTGCGCCGTCGCCAAACTGCTTTCGCCGTTCGGCGCCGCCGTCGTCATGGCCCTGCTCGCCGTGTTCGCGCTGCTGATGATGGTGGGCGTGCGCACGCTGCTGGTGGCCATCGGGAACTTCCTCAGCGGCGGCAAACCGCCTTCGCCGGAAGAGCAGGCCGAACGCGAACGCGCCGCCGCCGAAAAGGAGGCCCAGATCCGCGCCGCCCAGCTCGCCCGCGAAGAGGCGAAGCGCGCGCGCATCGCCGAACGCGAGCGCGCCGCCGCCGAAAAGGCGGCGGAAAAAGCGGCCAAGGCGGCGGAAAAAGCGGCCGAGGCGGAAGCCGCGTTCGCCGAAGAGCCGGCGCCGGCGGCACGCCCCGTTTCGCGCGCGGCGGTCTTCGCGCCGAACGCGCCGGCGGAACAGCAGCCCGCCCGCCCGGCGGCGAAACCGGTCCGCCCCGCGCC
>JAKSOX010000267.1 GCA_024405335.1 Kiritimatiellia bacterium | reverse complement strand
TCCGCCGCGTGCGCCAGATTCGGGATGGGCGTCAGCGGGCGAGGTTGCGGAGGTATTCGCCGTAGGAGGATTTGCCGTAGGCGGCGGCGAGGGCGCGGAGTTGGTTCGTGTCGATCCATCCCTTGTCCCAGGCGATTTCTTCGATGCAGCTCATCTGCAGGCCTTGGCGTTCCACGAGCGCGCGCACGAAATTCGTGGCGTCCGCCAGCGATTGGTGCGTGCCGGTGTCGAGCCAGGCGTAGCCGCGGCCCATGGTGCGAACCTGAAGCCGGTTTTGCGCGAGGTAGTGTTTGTTCACGTCCGTGATTTCGTACTCGCCGCGCGCGGACGGCTTGAGGGCGGCGGCGACGTCCACCACGTCGTTCGGGTAGAAGTAAAGTCCCACGACCGCGAAGTTGGACTTCGGGTTCGCGGGTTTCTCTTCGAGCGACACGGCCTTGCCGGCGGCGTCGAATTCGACCACGCCGTAGCGTCCCGGGTCGGACACGCGGTAGCCGAACACGGTGGGTTCGCGCGACGCGTTCGCCTCTTTGAGGATGCGCGGCAGATCGGCGCCGTAGAAGATGTTGTCGCCCAGCACGAGGCATGCGTCGTCGTCGCCGATGAAATCGCGGCCGATCACGAACGCCTGCGCGAGGCCGTTCGGGACTTCCTGCAGTTTGTAGGAGAATTTCATGCCCAGGCGCGAACCGTCGCCGAGCAGGCGCTCGAAAAGCGGCAGGTCCTGCGGCGTGGAGATGACCAGCACCTCGCGGATGCCGGCGAGCATCAGCGTGGAAAGGGGATAGAAGATCATCGGCTTGTCGTACACCGGCAGCAGTTGCTTGGAAACCACGCAGGTGAGCGGATGGAGGCGCGTGCCGGCGCCGCCGGCGAGGATGATGCCTTTTCTCATGGGAGTCGGTTCCGTTGGGGGTTGATGGAAAATTCCAGCGGAATGAATTCCGCCAAGGCGTCGCGCCAGTCGGGCATGGGGGGCAGTCCGGCGAGGGCGATGGCCTTTTTTTCGAGCCGCGAGTTTTTGGGCCGGGGCGCCGGACGGGGAAATTCTTCCGTCGTGCAGGGCGCGATTTTTTGGTCGCGGCCCGCCAGCCGGAAGATTTCCGCCGCGAATTCGGCCCACGTCGCTTCGCCTTCGCACGTCATGTGGAACGTGCCGCGCAGTTCGCGCCGTTTCAGCAGATGGCCGAGTTCGCGCGCGACGGCGAGCGCGCTGGTGGGATTGCCGCGCTGGTCGTCCACGACTTTGAGCGCGGGGCGCGTGCCGTCCGCGAGCTTGAGCATCGCGTGGACGAAGCTCGGGCCGCCGAAGCCGTAGAGCCAGGAGATGCGGCAGATGCAGTGGTCCTGGCAGAGCCGCCGCACGGATTCTTCGCCGGCGAATTTGGTCTGTCCGTAGACCGTGGCGCCGCCGGTCGCGGCGTCCGTTTCCGCGTAGGGGCGGTCGGACGCGCCGTCGAACACGTAGTCCGTGGAGATGGCGATCAGGCGCGCGCCGTGGCGCGCGCAGGCGGCGGCGACGTTCGCGCTGCCTTGCGCGTTCAGCCGATAGGCGAAGTCGCGGTTCGTTTCGCAGGCGTCCACCGCGGTGGCGGCGGCGCAGTGGATCACGGCGTCGGGGCGCGCGGCGGCGATTGCGCGGTCGATGGAATCGGCGTCCGTGACGTCCGCGTCGGGCAGGTCCGTGGGCACGACGTCGAACGCATCGCCGAGGACGCGGACGATCGTCCGGCCCAGCATGCCGTTCCCGCCGGTGAGCAGCACTTTCACCGGGCTTCCTCCCACGGGACGATTTCCGCGAAACCGGGATTCGTCCGGTCTTTGGCGGAAAGCGTGACGGGCACGTCGAGTTCGGGCCATGAAATGCCCAGCGCCGGATCGTCGAAGCGCATGCCGCGTTCCGAGTCGCGGTTGTAGAGGTTGTCGCACTTGTAGCTGAAGAGGGTGTCGTTTTCGAGGACGACGAATCCGTGGGCGAAACCGCGGGGGATGAACAGCTGCCGCCTGTTCTCGGCGGAAAGGACCACGGCCACGTGCCGCCCGTAGGTGGGGGAACTCTTGCGGATGTCCACCACGACGTCCCACGCCGCGCCGCGGATCACGCGGACGAGTTTCGCCTGCGTGTGCGGGGCGGCCTGCCAGTGGAGGCCGCGGACGACGCCCTTGGACGAAAAGCTTTCGTTGTCCTGCACGAAGTCGGCGGCGATGCCGGCGGCTTTGTACCGCTCCGCATTGTATTGTTCGGAAAACCAACCGCGCTCGTCGCCGAACACGTCCGGTTCGACGATCTTCACGCCTTCAATTTCACACTCGATGACTTTCATGGCTTTGGTCGGCATTATAGCACAAAAATGGAGAATTGG
>JAKSOX010000266.1 GCA_024405335.1 Kiritimatiellia bacterium | reverse complement strand
ACGGTTGGTCCGTCGTCCGCCGCAGACGAGGGGGCAGAGCGGGCGGCGGGCGGCAGAGGCAAAGGCAGCAGCGGCAGCAGAAGCAGCGGCGGTGGCGGATTCGAGGGAGAAGGATTCTCCGCGCAGTGGCTCGCGGACCTACCGGACACGCTTCCCCGCTTCTTCACTCATATCTCGCCCGCCCCTCGTCTGCGGCGGACGAGGGGCAAGGCAGCAACGAATAGCGAATAGTGGATAGCGATGGATGCGGGGCGGTCAACCCCACCAGCCCCACCACGCGCCGAACATGAGGCATCCGACCGTGCGCAGGATGGTGCGCACGTCCGCCGACGGCGTGTTGATGCCGCATACGCCGAACCGCTCCGCGAGCACGCGCGCGACGTTTGGCGACAGGAACGCCGGCATGGTCGGCCCCAACCGGACGTTCCGGAAGCCCAACGACAACAGCGCCAGCAGCACCGCGACCGCCTTCTGCTCGTACCAGGCAATGTCGAACGCGAGCGGAAGGTCGTTCACGTCCTCGAAGCCGAATGCATCGCGCAAGGCCATCGCGACGAGCACGATCGAATAGCAGTCGTTGCACTGGCCCGCGTCCAAAACGCGCGGGATGCCGTCCACGTCGCCCTTCACGTGCTTCAGGTAGCGGTACTTCGCGCAGCCGGCCGTGAGAATGACCGTGTCGGACGGCAGCGCTTCCGCCACCTCCCGGTAGTAGTCGCGCGACGCGTGCCGACCGTCGCAACCGGCCATCACCACGAACTTGCGGATCTTCCCCGCCCGCACCGCGTCGACGATCCGGTCCTTGTACGCCAGCATCTGGGCGTGCGCGAAACCGCCCACGATCTTGCCCGTTTCCAGCGGCGTCGGCGGCGCGCAACGCCGTGCGCGGTCGATCACCGGCCGGAAATCCTTCGGCAGACCGGCTTTGCGGTCCGGCACGTGCGGCACCCCCGGCCAACCCGCGACGCCCGTCGTGAAGATCCGGTCGCGGTAGGCGTCGCGCACGGGCACGATGCAGTTCGACGTCATCAGGATCGCGCCGTTGAACGCCGCGAAGTCGTCCTGCTGGCGGTGCCAGGCGCCGCCGTAGTTGCCCTTCAGGTGCGGATGCCGCTTGAATGCCGGATAGTAGTGCGCGGGCAGCATCTCGCCGTGGGTGTACACGTCGACGCCCGTGCCCCGCGTCTGCTCCAGCAGCTCCCGGAGATCGCGCAGATCGTGGCCGGACACGAGGATGCCGGGACGGGTCCCGGCCTCGAGCGACACCTCGGTCGCGCAGGGCGAGCCGTACGCGGCGGTGTTCGCCTCGTCCAAAAGCGCCATCGCCCGCACGGCGGCGCGGCCGCACGCCAACGCGAGTTTCGCGAGCTCCGCCGCAGACCGTTCCTTGCGGAAGGTTTTCAGCGCGTGGAACGCGAAGTCGTACACTTCGTCGCTCTCCCTGCCCAACTCGGCGGCGTGGTGCGCGTAGGCGCAAACGCCCTTGAGTCCGAACAGGACCAGCTCCTTGACGCTGCGCGCGTCCGGGTCGGTTTCGGCGAAAGCGCCGGGGACGGAGCGCGCCGGCTTGCGTCCCAGCAGGCGCGCCGCTTCCGCAAGCGCCTCCCGGATGCGCGCGTCGTCGAAATTCGCGTTCGTGAGCGTGAGGAAAAGCGACCGCGCGACGAAGCGCCCCAGCTCGCGCGTGGGTCTCTTTGCGGCGGCGAGCTCTTCGAGCGCTGCCACGAGTTCGTCCATCAGCGCGGCCGTTTCGGGGCGCTTCCCGCACGCGCCGCCGCACGTGCATCCCGCGTTGCCGAACGTTTCCTGGCACTGCCGGCAGAACATGGTTTTTCCGTTGTCGTTCATGGCGCACCTCCTTCAGGTCTTCCAGAGTCCGTGGACGTTGCAGTACTCGAACACGTTCTTGACGTGGTCGTACGGCACCAGCGCGAACGTCGCGCGGGGTTCGTCGCCCGCCTTGAGTTCCTTGCGCTGGTTGCCGTTTTCCGTTTCGATCGCGATCCATTCGACGTGGTGCGCTTCCGCCATCGGATGCGGCGTCGAACCGATCTGGACCGTCACCGCGTTGCCCTCGACTTTGTACACGGGAACGTGTTTTTCCGCGGCGCCGTCCGCCGTTTGGGGGACGAGTTCGCGCATGGGCTTCCCGCAGCAGACCGTGTCGACGGCCGTCTCTTTAACCATCGCGACGATTTTGCCGCAGATGTCGCATTTGTGGAATTTCATGTTTCGTTTCCTTTCCGTTGCCGAGGGAGCGGCTTCACGGCCCGGCCACCATGGCGAGACGCGCCACTCCCTTCAAACGGCGCGAAGAATACCACGTGGCGAACGCGCTTGTACGTTGTATAAACAACGGAAACGAAAAAAAATGCCA
>JAKSOX010000265.1 GCA_024405335.1 Kiritimatiellia bacterium | reverse complement strand
CGACGTCGCACACCCCGCCACTGCCAGCGCCAACATAACTACCGAAACCAGTCGTTTCATTGCATGCTCCAAGGCTTGGAATCATACCCTTATTTTGGGGAACACAGCACCCCTCTCGCCACACCGCTCTTTTTCACGTCGACAGACCCAGCCGCTTGACGGCGGCGCGGAAATCGAACGCGGCGCGATCCGCGTCGATCGTGGGATACGCGCCGTGGTCGTACAGAATGCGGCCGTCCACCACCGTCATCACCACATCCGAGGCCTGCGCCGAATACACGAGCAGATTCGCGACGTCGAAACACGGCTGCAAATGCGGCTTGTCGAGATCCAGCGCGCAGAAATCCGCCTTCATGCCCACCGCCAACGCGCCGGTGTCCGCGCGACCGAGCGCCTTCGCGCCGTTCACCGTCGCCATGTCCAGCACGTCTCCGGCCGCGAGCGCCGCAGGGTCTCTCGCGATGCCCTTGTGGACGAGCGCCGCGAGGTGCATTTCCTCGAACAGGTTCAAATTGTCGTTGGAAGCGCAACCGTCCGTGCCCAGCGCCACGCGCGTCCCCGCAGCGATCGCCGCCGGTATCCGCGCGAATCCGCTGCCGAGTTTCATGTTGCTCGTGGGGTTGTGGACGAGCGTCGCGCCCTTTTCGCGCGCCACGGCGAAATCGCCGTCCGTCGCCCACACCGCGTGCGCCAAATAGCCGCCGTGGTCGAGCAATCCGCAATCGGCCAGATACGCGATCGGCGTTTTGCCGCGGCGCGCGAGGCATTCGGCGTGTTCCTTTTCCGTTTCTGACACGTGCGCGTGCACCGGACGGCGGAACTCCGCGTTCGCTTCGGCAAGCGCGCGCACGAGCCGTTCGCTGGTGAGATATTCGGAATGGACGCAGAAATCGGCCACCACGCGGCCAGCGGGATCCTTGAAATCGCGCACGAAATCGACGCACTCCTTCGCGCGGCCGGGCGGCACTTCGTCCGTTTCGGAAAAGCACAGTCCCACGCGGCACACGTTCGCCTTCATGCCCGTGGCGGCGAACGCTTCGCCGCCCGCTTGCGGAAAATCGTACATGTCGGCCACGAGCGTCGTGCCTGAAGCGAGCATCTCCATCGCGCCCCACACGACGCCCGCGCGGACGTCTTCCGGCGTCATCTTCGCCTCCACGGGGAAAATCGCCTCTTCAAGCCAGCGCTGCAGCGGCAAACCGCCGCCCACGCCGCGCAAAAGCGTCATCGCGGTGTGACCGTGCGCGTTCACGAGTCCGGGAATCGCCAACGCCCCCTTGAGGTCCACCGTTTCGCACGGACCGTCTTCCGTCCGGACCGCGCCGCCGATTTGGACGATGCGGTCCGCGTCCACGACGATCGGACCGTCCGCCACCGCGTGCGACGGCGTCAATACCCGGCAATTCGCGAACACCCGCCGCATGCGCGCCTCGTTCAAAAGCTCAGCCCCGAAAACGCGCCCGCCGTGAAGTTCTCGCCGGCGGCGTTCACCTTCGCCATTTCCGCGGCCACGTCGATGCCGGGTTCCTCCGGCGCCTCGTCGCCCTTCTTGACGGGCTTCAGGGGCTTCGCCTGGCATTCGCGGATCGAAAGCGACACGCGGTCGCGATCCCAGTCCACGGAAAGCACCTTCACGGTGACGTAGTCGCCCGCTTTGACGAAGTCGCGGGGATTCACCACCTTGTCCCAGGAGATTTCGCGCACTGGCACCAGGCCCTCCATCCCGCCGAGATCGACGAACGCTCCGAAATCGAGCACCTTCACCACGGTGCCGTTCACGGTCATGCCTTCGGTCAGCGTGCCCTTGAGATCTTCCTTGAGCGCCTGCTGCTCGAGTTCGAGTTCGGCGCGGCGGGACACGATCAAATTGACGCCGCGGTCGTCCGCGCCGTATTCCTGCACCTGGAAGAGGAACGTTTCGCCCACGTAGACGGCGTCTGGCTTGCGGAAGCGGTCGATCTGCGAGAACGGACAGAACGCGCGCTGCCCGGCGACGGTCACTTCGTAACCGCCTTTGACTTCCTTTTCGACTTTGCCGGAAATCGGGTCGCCCGCGTTGAACGCGGCGAGGATGGACGCCTCGAGCGGCGACTTCTTCGCCTCTTCGGCTTGCTCCTCCTGCGCCTCGGCCACTTCGGCCTGGCGCTTCTTTGGGTCTGGCTCGACGTTCTTCAGGTCGTTGTAGGACTTCGGGAACTTGAAGCCCTGGCGGAACGGTTTCATTTGCGCGTTCACCATCGCGCCAAAATCGAACTTTTCTTCGCTCATTTCTTTACTTCTCCAGAAAACAAATGGCGTGTATTATACCACGTTTCCGGGCTGGCACGCACGATCGGACAGTTTCAAATTCAAATTTCGAGGACGAACGAAAACCGATGGTGCTCTTCGAGGAATTTCGCGCGCGTGCACAGCACGTCCTCGCCCGTCATCA
>JAKSOX010000264.1 GCA_024405335.1 Kiritimatiellia bacterium | reverse complement strand
TGCCGGTGTTGCCGGCGCGGCCCGTGCGGCCGATGCGGTGCACGTAGTCCTCGGCTTCGTAGGGGAAGTCGAAGTTGATCACGTACTCCACGTCGTCCACGTGGATGCCGCGGCCCGCGACGTCGGTCGCCACCACGATCTTGATTTCCCCTTCGCGGAACGCGTCCAGCACCTTGAGGCGCTTGTTCTGGTTCACGTCGCCGGAAAGCATCTCGCAGGAGACGCCGCGGCGCTTGAGCGATTCGTACACGTCCTCCGTGGTCGACTTGCGGTTGCAGAACACGATCGCGCGGGCGTCGGGATGGAGCGCCACGTGGTTGAAGAGCACCTTGAACTTGTCGTCGGAACGGATCACGTACACGACCTGGCGGACGGTGTCCGTGGCGTTGTGCTCGCTTTCCACTTCGGCTTTGACGGGCTCTTCCATCCACTGCGAAGCGAGGTTCATCACGTCGTCCGTGAGCGTGGCGGAATACAGCATCGTCGCGCGCTTGTCCTTGGGCGGCAAACGGCCCATGATGCGGCGCACGTCGGGTATGAAGCCCATGTCCAGCATGCGGTCCGCCTCGTCGATCACGAGCGTGTCCACCTTCGACAGGTCGATGACGCGCTGGTTGCAGAAGTCGAGCAGACGCCCCGGCGTCGCCACGAGCAAATCCACCGGCGCGTCGAGAATCTCGCGACGCTGGCGGTCGTAGTCCATGCCGCCGTATACGGCAAGCGAACGCAGATTGCAGTATTTGCCGATCGCGTCGGCGTCCTTGCATATCTGGATGACGAGTTCGCGCGTGGGGGCGATCACGAGAGCGCGCGGAACGCCGCCCTTGTCGGCGCGCTGGTCCGGCGTGCGGAGGTAGCGCGTCAGAATCGCCACGAGAAACGCCGCCGTCTTGCCGCTGCCCGTCTGCGCCTTGCCGGCGATGTTCTTGCCGTCGAGCGCGTTCTGGAGCGACAGGGCCTGGATCTCGGTGCAGTACTGGAAGCCCAAATCGGCGATGCCGTGCATCACTTCGCCGGGCAAATCGAAATCGTGGAAGCGCTTCTTGCCTTCGACGGGCTCGACCTTGAAGGAATCGGGCGACCACGCGGCGTGCGCGGCCTTGCGCGCGGCGACTTCCTCGGCGGAAACGACGCCTCCGGGACGCATCTCGTTCGCGGCCGTGTTGACGGGCGCCGGCCCGCGGCGCGAACCGTCGCGCCGGCGGTCGTCGCGGCGATCCCCGCGGCGCTCGTCGCGGCGGCCGTTGCCGCCGTTGCCGCCCTTTCCGTGGCGGCCGCGACGGCCCCGGGTGCCGCGTTGCGAACGGTCGCCGCCCGTTCCGCCGGACTTCTGCCCGGCGGGGGCGGACTTCTTGCCGGTGAGTTTCTCCACCAGCTTCTTGACGAATCCAAACGCCATTGCCGCAGTTCGGATTAGCGCTTCGAGAACTGGAAGCGCTTGCGGGCGCCCGGCTGGCCGGGTTTCTTGCGCTCTTTCATGCGGCTGTCGCGCGTCATGCAGCCGGCCTTCTTGAGGGCCGCGCGGAGCGATTCGTCCGCCTTCACGAGCGCGCGGGCGAGACCGTGGCGGATCGCGCCCGCCTGCCCGGACACGCCGCCGCCCTTCGCGAACACGACCACGTCCACCGTGGACGCGTCGAACCCGCAAATGCCGAACGGCTGCTTGAGATAGTCGCGCAGCGCTTCCGAGGTGACGTACTCCTCGAGCGCCTTGCGGTTGACGGACCAATTGCCGGCGCCCTCGACGAGCGTCACGCGCGCCACCGCGGTTTTGCGGCGGCCGGTTCCGGCGGAAATCACTTTTTTGCTGGCCATTTCGAAAATCTCCTTAGAGCGTGATCACTTCGGGCTTCTGCGCCGCGTGCGCGTGCTCGGCGCCCGCGAACACCTTCACGCGCGTCATCATCTTGCGCGCGATGTTGTTTTTGGGCAGCATGCCCCACACCGCTTCCAGGATCATGCGCTCGGGATGCAGCTCGCGCATGCGGGCGGCAGTGAAACGCTTCAGGCCGTTCCGGTAGCCGGAGTAGCGCTGGTATTCCTTCTTGTGCTCCTTGTCGCCGGTGAGCTTCACCTGCGCGGCGTTCACCACCACGACGAACGCGCCCTGGTCCACCGAGGGATCGAACGTGGGGAGGTCTTTGGCGCGAAGCTTGTTCGCGATCAGTACTGCGAGACGGCCCAGAACCTGGTCCTTCGCATCGACCAGATACCACTTCCGGCTGTCGCCGGGGTTCTGGCCACGAGTGCTCTTCTGCATCTTGTGCTCTTTCTCTTGCTTTGTGGCTTTGTTCCCCGCAAGGGGGCGTTTGTCCCGTTCAACCCCGGCAACCGGTTTTTCACGCCGACCGCGGGGTGCTTCCGGAAACTTGGGGCAAGAGACGGGGCACGATCCCGCAACCCTCAGATCCACAATCTGATGCTCTACCAATTGAGCTACTCTCGCCA
>JAKSOX010000263.1 GCA_024405335.1 Kiritimatiellia bacterium | reverse complement strand
GTACTTGAAAACCGTCAACCAGATCGTCGGCGAAAAACTCGACGAGATCGACAGGACGAAATTCGACGCCCGCGACTACGACGCCGCGCTCAAACTCTTCCGTCTGGAGATCGACGAGCGGAAGTCGCAAGGCGACCCCTCGTTGGAGAACGAAATCAACGATCCCGTGGCCCACTATGACAAAATCGCCGAGCGCTTCCGCCGCGCGCTCGACGTGGTCTCGCCCGGTCTCTGGAGCGAAAAGACGCAGAACGAGCGGCTGGCGACGGTGGAGTCGATCACGTCGAAATTCGAGGCCGAACGGCTGCTTGAAACCCTCTTCCGGGAAAAGTTCGGGGACCCGAAGGACGATCCCGCCGTGCAGGATCTGCACACGGCGTTCCGGGCGGCGAACCCCGGCCGGGACCTCGCCGCGCTCAAAGACGCGCTTCGCGGCCTCGTCAGCGGCGACGGCAACCTCGGCGGCGCGGTGGCTCCGTTCCTCGCGAACATGAAGGCCGGTCTGCCGCCGCAGGACGGCCGCCGGGCGGAGCTGATCGGCGCGATGGTGGAAGGTCCGCTCTCCGAGGGACGGCTCGAGCCGCTCGCGGCGATCCGGCTCGCGCGGACGATCCGCGACGCCTCGCCCGACCGGCTGGAGAAACTGTCGAATCCGGCCGGCTTCGCGAGAGAGATCCGCGAAGGGAGCTTCTCCACGCCGTCCGGCGCGGGCAAGTCGCCGGCGGTGCTGTTCTGCGAACGCGCGCTGGCGCAGACGGCGGCGAAGAGCGGCGCCGCGGCGCTGCTCGCCCCCGGGAATCCACCCGCGCCGAACGCTTTCGGCCAAACGGTGGCGCAACTGGCGGCGGCGCGCTGCCGGGCGCGGCTGGAGGCGATCAAGGACGACCCCGCGGCGCTGGCGGCGTTCGAGGACGAACTGGAGGTCGAGCTGGCGCAGACGCTCGACGTCGTGCTGACGGAGCTGCAGGTGGTCGCGCCGGATCTGGCGGATCTCGCCGATGCGTTCGAACTCGCCGCGCCGACGCAACTGGACGTGGCCGCCGCCGGGAAGAGCGACGGCGCGTTCACGGCGTTTCTGGCGGAAATGCGCGAGCGGCGGCAAATCGCGCAGGAACTGGAGAAGAACGCGGCCGCGCTTCTGCCGCAGGGCGCGAATCTCGATCAGGGCGTCGTCCGGCGGCTTTGCGCGCTGGCGGCGGGCCGCGCATTCGCCGTGGCGCTGTCGCGCACCCGCGTCGGCGGCGCGCCGGCCGCGCCGACGCTCCGCGGCGAGTGGGACAAGGTCGCGCGCGACGCGAAAAGCGCGGACGACTTCGCCGGCCTCGCCGGCCAGGCGCGCGAACGCGCGATGGTTTTGGGGCGCGCCTACTTCCGGGCGTTCACGGGCGTGCGGCTCGTGCAGGAGCGCACTCTGGAGAGGCTGGAGAAGGAAATCGACCGGCGGCTGACGCCCGAGGAGCGCACGGCGTATCTGGCGCCGGACCGCCTGAACGACGTCACCGGCGACGTCGTGCGCACGGTGGAAGCCGCGATGGCGGCGGCGGAGAGGGCCGGATCCGGCGACGAGGGCATCGACGGCGAGCTGACGCGCGAACTCGCGCGGCTTGACGGAAAGGTCGCCGGGCGCGTGAAGCGCCTTGCGGACGGTCTGCGCACGGCCGCCGAAATCGACGCGATCGTGCCGGGCGCCGGGACACTCTGCTCCGACGCCGTGATGGGCCGGGGCACGTCGGCCCGGCTGCTCGGCCTCGTTCTCCAGGGCGTGAAGGACCTGAAGGCGCGCAAGCACGACTTCGAGAAGATTGTGGCCGAAAACGAGATGCGTCCGGAGGATTTCGCCCTCGCGCTCGCCCGCGAAATCGCGGCCGTCGCGCAGGAGGCGTTCGTGAACGGGTTCGACCAGCTCAACGAGGAAAACGCCCAAAACGCGCGGGACGCCTACCTCAAGGAGAACCCCGGCGCCGACCTCGACGACGTCGCCGTGAAGGAGGCCATTTCCGGGGCGGCTTCGGTGAACGCGCTCGGCACGCCCGACCGCGTGGCGTGCATGGCGCTGACGATGGAAATCGCGAAACTGCTGATGCCGGACGTGATGGTCCATCTGACGGGACTTCCCTCGGAGCAAGTGCAGCAGGTGGCCCAAACGCTCAACGACGATGCGCAGCGCACGGCGGGCGATTTGACGGAGCTGACGTTCGAGGTGCAGACGCGGCTTTACGGCGAAGGGGTCGAAGGTGCGCTGAGCATGTCCGAAAACGAATTGTCCCAGCGGATGACCGTTGGCGAGCTGCAGCAGTACGAGCAGCTGCAGAAGCGGGCGCCGGCGGCGCTCATGGAGCAGACGGTCTCGAAAGTGCTCTCGCACGAGTGACGAAGTCAACTGCCGTTTGCGTTTTAAGCGTCGCAATCGCGATTTGCCGCCGGACGCACGTGAATACTCCGCCCTTGCGGGGACTTGTC
>JAKSOX010000262.1 GCA_024405335.1 Kiritimatiellia bacterium | reverse complement strand
GCGGATGGATGCGGCGCCCGCGCCGCGAATCGGCCGGTGGCGGAGCGACGCGGAGGCCACGCCGCCAGGCGGCGGCAAGCCAGCGGCGGCGGCAGCGGAAAGCAGAGGTGAAGGCGACGGCCCGGCGAAAAACTGGTAGCGACCAGTTGTCCGCAAGTGGTCCCGCCGTGATATAATCGGGCGCATGGCGAAATACGAGGAGATATTCGCCGCGCTCAAAAGCGGCATTCTCGACGGGAACTACAACCGGTCGCAGCCCATTCCCAGCGAACGGGCGCTCATGCGGAAGTTTGCGAGTTCCCGCACCGCCGTTCGCCACGCCGTGGACGAACTCGTGCGCGCGGGCCTCGTGAGCCGCCACCACGGCCGCCTCACCGAAGTGCTCTACGGCGGCCGCGGCCGCCGCATCGGGCTCATCCCCTGCGTGGCGGAGTCGGAATTCTTCCAGCCGCTGGCGCTTCGCGTCTCCCAGCTTTGCACGGCGGCGGGCCATTCCCTGCTTTTCGCGGCGACGGGCCCCCGCACGGTGCTCGACCGCCACACGGACGGCTACGCCGCCGACGTGCTCGCCGTGGCGCGCGACTTCGTTTCCCAGAAGGTCGCGGGCGTCCTCTTCCAGCCCGTCTCGTTTCTGCCCGACGCGGAAACCGTCAACGAAAACGTGCTCGCGCTCTTCCGCGCGGCGAAAATTCCCGTCGTGCTCGTCGATTACGACACGGTGCTTCCGCCGCGGCGCAGCGGCTGCGACGTCGTGGGCATCGACAACCTGGGCGCGGCCCTGGAAATATGCGCCCATCTCGTGCGGGCGGGCGCGCGGCGAATCCATTTCTTCCGGCGGCCGCAATGCTCGAACGTGGTGCTCAACCGCCTGCGGGGCGTGCGGCTGGGCGCGGCCCTGGCGGATTTGCCGTGGGATTCCCGTTCCGAACTCGCGTGCGAACTGGACGACGACGCCGCAATCGCCCGCCACCTCGCGAAACGGCCGCGCCCGGACGCCGTCGTCTGCGGCTTCGACGCCATGGCCGTCCGCGTGCTGCGCGCGGCGCGACGGCTGAAATTGCGCGTGCCGGAAGATTTGCAGGTGGTCGGTTTCGACGACGGAAGCGCCGCGCGTTTCACCGATCCGCCGCTGACGACGATCCACCAGCCCAGCGAGGCGATCGCCGAGGAGGCGTTTCGCCGCCTTTTGGCGCGCATCGAAAACCCGGCTCTGCCGCCGGCGGAGATTTTCCTGAACGCGCCGCTGGTCGTGCGCGAATCGACGCGGCCGGTCGCCGCCGCCGGCGGAAACGCCGCCCGAACGAACATGGAGGAAAAGAATAAGAAATGACGACGAAC
This sequence comes from Kiritimatiellia bacterium, assembly GCA_024405335.1. Classification (GTDB taxonomy): domain Bacteria; phylum Verrucomicrobiota; class Kiritimatiellia; order RFP12; family UBA1067; genus UBA1731. The sequence continues at coordinate 1,123 of JAKSOX010000262.1, read as the reverse complement.
GCCCAAACGGTCCCCCTTCGTTGGTTTCTCGCGCTCGCGCTTGGCGCCGCCGCCGCGGCGGGCGTGGGCGCGGCGGACGCCGTGGTCGTGCAGTCGGCGGCAAACGGCTACAACTCCTGGCCGATCGTGCAGGCGATCGGTTCGAAAGTCGTCTGCGCCTACAGCCGCGGCACGGCGCACGACATTTCCCAGGGCGTGCGCGGCGTCTACGCGCGCACGTCCACGGACGGCGGCGCGACGTGGGGCGACGAGGTGACGGTGGCAAACGACGCGTCGTGCGGCGAGGTCGCGATCGGCAAGGGCCTGGACGCGAACGGCGCGATGCTCCTCTGGGTCAGGTGTTGGGGCGGGGCGAATCCGCACCACGACCTCTACCGGACGACGGACGGCGTCGCCTTCGAGAAGATCGCCACGCCCGCGCTCGATCCCGTGCCGATGCAGATCACGGACGTCTTCGCCGTGCCCGGCGTCGGTCTCATGTGTCTGTGGTTCTCCGACGGCTACGCCGCGAGTTCCGTGCGCGCGTGGGGAAAGCTCGTCAGCGCGGACAACGGGCTCACCTGGACGCGGACGACGATCGAGACGAACCTGACGACGGAAGACTGGCCGACGGAGCCGGCGGGCGTTTGGCTCGGGGACGGCAAGATCCTCGTCGTCGCGCGCTGCGAGGGCGCGAACCGCCAGTTCCAGATCGTCTCGACGGATTCGGGCGCGACGTGGACGAAACGGTCCACGAACATCACGGACGTCTACAAGTCCACGCCGTCGCTGGTGCTCGACCCGGCCACGGGTCTGCTGAGCAACTACTACTACGAGCGCGGCGCCAAGAAGCTGAAGCGCCGCGTCGCCGTGGCCGCGGACATCTTCGCGCGGCCGGAGGAGTGGCCGTCGCCGGAACTTCTCTACACGGGCGAAGAGACGGTGGACATCGACGCGGGCAACGTGAACGTCACCGTGCTGGTGGACGGACGCCACCTCGCGACGACATACACGGGCACGTCGAGCCACACCAAAATCGTGGCGATCGCCGTCGCCGCGCCGACGTCAGCGGAAGAGAAGCAGGATCCTACTTCTGGCGACGTCGACCTGCCGCCCGCAGGATTCAGGTTCATGGTGAAATGAT
>JAKSOX010000261.1 GCA_024405335.1 Kiritimatiellia bacterium | reverse complement strand
ACCAGCGGTTTGTACTTCGCGAGATACGCCGCGTTCTTCTCGTCGCCGCCGGGGGCGTTCGCCGAATTCCACACGGGCGGCACGATGCCGCGCTCGACGCACTGGCGGCACGTCTCGATCTCAAGAAGGTGCGCGATGGTGAAATCCACCACGTTGGACACCGGCCCGATCGGCGTGGTCATGCCCGGCACGTGCACGATGGCGTCGCCCACGGGGTTGTAGTCGTCGATGCACACGTCCGCGTAGTCGAACAGGTTCTTGCCGTTCGGGTGGCGGATGAAGTGGTCCTTCGGCATCTCGTTCTGCCAATGCGACGAGGCGACGGCGATGATCTTGCAGCCGCGCTTTTTGCATTCCTCCGCCGCGTCGATCGTGGCGGGGTTGATGCCGATGTTGTGGAAGAAGAGCACCACGTCGCCCGGCTGGGGATCGTAGTACTTCACGATCGACGCGCCGAAGTTGACGGTGCGCTCGAGCGCGAGGTACTTGAGCGCCTGGTTGAACACCGAAAGCGCCGTCTCCATCATCGGGTTGACGTTCGCGAGGCCGCCCGCGCGGAAGAACATCTCGCCCATCGCGAGCGTGGTGTGTCCGCCGCCCGCGTAGACGTTGATGAGCTTGTCGGCCTGGATGGCGTCCGCCATCAGCGTGGCGGCCGCCTTGATGTTCGCTTCCTGCTTTTCCGCGACCTCGCGGATGTTTTTCACCGCCGCGTCGACGTAACCGAAATCGTTCAGCATGGCCGATTCCCCGATCTCACTTCGTGCGCCCGGTGTAGGCGTCGAGCGACTTGTCCTGCGCGGCCTTGAAGAACTTCGCCGCGGCTTCTTCGCGCGCGGCGTCCCAGGGACGCGGACCGCCCGTGAGCTGCACCGCCCAGAGCTTGAGCTGCTTCTTGTGCCAGTTGACCTGGCAGTTCGTGCCCCAGGCGCCGCCGTGGCCGAACCAGCTGTCCTCGGAATCCTCCTGCGGCGCGCCGAGGCCGAGCGAGTATCCGTCGTCCACGTTCGCCGGGTTCCAATGGCTCTTCGTGCCCTTCGGACGCGTCGCCTTCGCGAGAATGCTCTTGACCGTCTCCTCCTTGAGGACGCGCACGCCGTTCTCGCCCACGCCGAGGTTCATCAGCATCTTGTAGAACTTGAGCTGGTCGTTCGCCGTGGTCCAAAGGCCCGCGCCCGCGCTGGCGAACACGTGCTTGTCGTTGTAGGGACGCTGCTGCCAATCGGCCTGGCGCTGGTATTTCGCCGGCGCGTTGGACACGCACGTGTACATTTCCACCTGCGTCTTGAGCTGCTCGTCCGTGGGCCAGAACCAGGTGGACTTCATCCCCAGCGGATCGAGCACCGTCTCCTTGAGGTACTGTTCCCAGGGCTTGCCCACGATCGCCTCCACCACCGCCGCGCCGATGTCGATGCCGGTGTTGGAATACGCCGCGCGCGTGCCGGGATCGAAGTAGATCGGCGAAGCCGCCGCGATCGCCGCCGTGATGCGCAGCGAAGCGCCGCCGGACCACCCGCCGCCGGGGACGGTGTGCTGCTTCGCGCTGATTTCGAACGGGAAGCCGCCCGTGTGGTTCAGGCACATGCGAACGGTGAGCGCGGTCTTCGCCTTGCGGAGCACCTTCACGTTGTCGTTGCCGCACTCTTCGACCCACAGCGTCTTGAATTCGGGCAGGTACTTGGACACGGGATCGTCGAGGTTGAGCTTGCCTTCTTCCACGAGCTTCGCCACGGTGACGCCGCAGAAGCCCTTCGTCTGCGAGCACTGCATGTACACGTCGTCCGCCGTGATTTTGCGCTTCGCCGCCACGTCCGCGTAGCCGACGCACGCCATTTCCTGCACGCCGTTGTCGTAGAACACCGAAATGGCGCCCGGCAGGTGGCCCTTTTCGACGAAGGGCTTGAGCGCGTCTTCGGCGAAATGCGTTTTGGAATCGCGGACCGCACCGGCCCAAACGGCGCCCGCCGCGCAGGCGGCGAACAGAACGAGCATCGACTTCTTCATGTTTTCTCCTTTGTGGTTGAAATCACTTGCGGCGGCAAACCGGTACGGTCTGCCGTTCGGCGTTGCATTATACCACGTTGTCCGCCGTCGTGGAGCGGTTTAAAACCAAAAGTTCTTCCTGGGCCAAAATGCCCCGTCGCCCATTCGCGTACCGCTCTCAGGTCGCGACATCTTCATGCGACCGCCGTGTCGCGTTCCCTGCATCGTTTCATGCGCGAAATCATACCACGTTCCGCGATGGCGCGCCGATTTGCCGCCGGACGCGCTTGCGTCTTCAGGGCGTCCACGTCGCCACGCCCGCGAAGCCGCCGAACTTGCCGACCTTCGGCGGGAAGTAGAGGTAGACGCAGAAACCCGTTCCCTCCGCGTCGCGCGGCACGAGCACCGTCGAACACGACGCCGAATGGACGACGTCGCCGTGAAGGAGGCCATTTCCGGGGCGGCTTCGGTGAACGCGCTCG
>JAKSOX010000260.1 GCA_024405335.1 Kiritimatiellia bacterium | reverse complement strand
TCCAGCGCCGCCGGATAGCAATACCAGTAGCGCAGGAAATTCCGCGGATCGAACGACGTCTCCAGATCCTTGCCGGCGGACCAGGTCTCGCCGTCGTCCGCCGAAACGGCCAGCGTCAGCGGCGTGCGCGGTCCGGCGGTCCACGGCGGACTCTTCTTCAACCGCTCGGGATGGCGCGTCATGTCGTTCCAGACCGCCAGCAGCGTCCCGTCCCCGAGCCGCGCGATCTGCATCGGCGAACGCGGCGAGGCGAACCGCCACGGCTCCGCCGCGCCCCAGGTGGCGCAGCCGTCGGACGAAACCGCTCGCCACTGCCGGCCCGTGTTCGTGCGCAGGTACATGACGACGGAACCGTCCCGGCGCTCGACGAGCCCCGGCTCCTCGAACAAAATGCGCGAGCCGCCGCCCGCCGCCGGGGCGGACACGCGCGCGGACGCCTTCCACGTCCTGCAGCCGTCGTCCGAATACGCGCAAAGCACGCCGGAACTGTCGCCGAGCGCAATCGGCAGCACGACGCGCCCGGACTTGAGCCGCACGACGCGGTCGTTGTTGAGCACGTAATACCCCTTCGGCAGCACGCCGCCCGTGCAATCCGCCGCCGCGCTCCACGTTTCGCCGCCGTCGGACGTCTCCGCCATGAGAATGCGCGACAGGACGCCCTTCCGGTCGGCGGCGGTCTCTTTCTGGATGTAGAACATCGCCAACCGCCGCCCGTCCAGCGGCAGGAACGAAACGCTCATCACGTTGCCGTTCGTCTCCACCGAGTTGCGCGCCACGATCCGGTCGTCGCTCCACGTTTCGCCGCCGTCGCGCGACGAACGCAGCGCGATGACGCAGGCGGCGTTGTCGTCGTGGTCCGAGCCGACGTACTTGCTGTAGGCGAAGAGAATCCGCCCGTCCGCGAGCCGTGCGAACGCACCTTCGCTGTTGCGCGGATTCCCCGCGCACGGCGCCAGTTCCAGCAGGGTTCTCGGCGACGTTCCCGTTTCGCCATTCAACCCGACCGCGCAAAACAGCACGGCGAAAAACAATGTGGCCATGGTCTGCCTCTCCCCTTTTTGGAGTTTTGAACACGCTCCATCATGCGCGCGATTATACCACAAATCGCCGTGCGGCGCATTCCTCCGCGTCCCATTCGCGCCGATTGAGCCGCTTGCGTAGATCGCGCCAGCCAGGAAGCCGTTCGTCCATGATGGCGCAAAACCTCGGCCCGTGGCCGTGGACGGCGAAATGCGCGTACTCGTGGACGACCACGTATTCGACCAGCTCGCGGGGTGCACGCGCGAGGTCGGCGTTGTAGACGATGCGTCGGTCGCGCCAGTGGCAGCTGCCCCACAAGGACTTCATCTTGCGGATCTTCCACGAAACCCCTTCCACGCCCGCGCTCGCCGCCCATGCGTCGTTCAGTTCTCCGAGAAGCGCCCGCAGCGCGTCCAATTCCGCTTCCGTCACGGGGGCGCGCACGGAAGCCGGACGCGCCAGCGCCGCGGCGCGCGTCTTCAGCACCCACCGCCATTTCTCGCGCAGAAACGCCTCGCCCTGCCGCAAAGTCGCCCACCACTTCGGAACCGAAAGCGTCACCGCGCCGTCCGCCGCGACGCGGAGGTTGATGCGGCGAATGCGCTTGCGGACGACCTCGACTGGAACGCCGTCAATCTCGTTGTGTCCGGAACGGAGCACGCTTTCCGTCACTTTCCATCCGAAATCCGTTCGCCGCCGCACGGTCTGGTTTGCGGTCGTTCCGCCATGCCGCAGAGAACGTCGAGCGCGGTGAAAAACTTCAAAAGCCGCGCGTGGTCGTAGGCGGAGTTTTCCCTGGCGCGCGCGACGAGCGACTCGGGATGGAACTGCACGCAAAACGCCGGGTAGTCCGTGCTTTCAATGCCCTCCACCACGCCGTCCGGCGAAACCGCCGTGACGCGGAAGCCGGGCGCGACTTTCTTCACCGCCTGGTGGTGGTGGCTGTTGACGGCCAGGTCCGTCGTGCCAAGCACGGCCGCGAGGCGCGTGCCGGGGAGGATTTTCACCACGTGGGCGGCGGGATGGCGTTCGGGATGGAGGTACTCGCCAGCGCCGTGGCAGACGGCGTTCGTGCCCCCCGGAAACTCGCTCGGCAGATCCTGCCAAAGCGTGCCGCCGAAACCGGCGTTCACGAGCTGGCAGCCGCGGCAAACGCCCAGTATCGGCAGCCGTCGCGCGCGCGCCGCCGCCAAAAGGCGGAACTCGAACGCGTCCCGCAGCAAATCTGGAACGCCGCATTTCGGCGCGCGCGGCGTTCCGTAGCGCGCCGGATCCACGTCCGCCCCGCCCGTGAACAAAACGGCGTCCAGCTTCGCCACGATCGCCGCCAGCGCCGCCTCGTTCGTTTGGCACGGCACGACCACGGGCACGTGCCCGGCCGCGACGAGCGCTTCGACGAAGCAGTTTTCGACGACGTTGTGGTCCGGATCGAGGTGCTGGTCGGTCACGCCCACCA
>JAKSOX010000026.1 GCA_024405335.1 Kiritimatiellia bacterium | reverse complement strand
AAAAGGGAGAATGGGCCGGTTGACGGCGGCCCATGCGAAAGGATGCGAAAATGAAGAAACTGACGTTCGCGATGGCGATGATGGCCGCGGCGGGGGCCTCGATGGCCGGCGTGTCGTTCTCGTACCAGGGGGAGCTCAAGACGGAGGCCGGCGAGAATCTCCCAATTGGAGAACGCAACAAGACGATCGAATTCCGGCTCTACGAATCCTCGACGATCGGGACGGCGCTCTGGGGGCGCGCGATCGACGTGTGTCTCGACAAGAACGGGCTGTTCAACGTCGAACTTTCCGACACGGTGGGAACGGCGGTCAGCGGCGTGGACGGATCCGATCTCGCCGCGGTGCTGGCGGACTACCCCGGCAAGGACAAGCCGATCTACATCGGCCTGACCGTGCGCGGCTCCGCGGGCGAAATCCGCCCGCGCCAGAAACTCATGCACGTGCCGACGGCGGCGTTCGCCGCGGACGTCTCGCAGGCCAAGCGCGGCTTCACCATCGCCAGCGGCACGTTCACGATCGGGTCCGGCGTCACGATCAGCCGGAGCGGCGACACGGCGAGCGGCATCGTTCCGCGCGGCGTCATCGTGATGTGGAGCGGCGCGGCGAACACCATCCCGGCCGGCTGGGCGCTGTGCAACGGCGGCAACGGCACGCCCGATCTGCAAGACCGCTTCATCGTCGGCGCGGGGCGCGATTACGCCGTCGGAGGCAAAGGTGGCACCAACGAGGTGGCCCTGTCGCTGGCGGAAATGCCGAGTCACAGCCATACGCTCGGTTATAACATCCAAACATGCGACAACGACGACGACGACGACCCGTTCGACGGCACGAAGGATCTCGGCGGGAGCGGAGTTTACCGCAGCGCAACAACGTCTTCCGCCGGCGGCGAGAACGGCACGGCGAAGCCCCACGAGAACCGTCCTCCGTACTATGCGCTGTGCTTCATCATGAAACTCTGACGGGTCGGCCATGAAACGCTTTGTCCATTGGCTCGCGTTGATCGCGGCGGGCGTCGGTTGGGCGGCGGACAAGCCGCCGTCGTACTCGTTCGACCGTCCGCAGGTGACGCCGATCCGGATCACCACCGACGCGAACGCGAACGCCTGGCTCGCGAAGAACGAGGTCCACGTGGCGATGTCGTCGTGTTCCACGAACGGCGAGGACTCGATTTCGTCGGGAACCGGCACGCGGTTCCGCCTGGTTTCGGCCGAGACCGGCTATCCGTGGGAGCGGGTGCCGGCGTCGGCCGACCGCATCGCCACGCCCGTGGTGGTGACGACGCTCATCGACATCGCGAACCCGTACGACGGCTTGATTTCGCTGCGCGAGGCGTTTTCGTTCACGAAGGAACTCGGCGGCGGCGACGAGCAGACGATCACCTTCGATCCGGCGTTGTTCGCGGAGGGCGACGCCGAAACGACGCTGGACCTTTCGCGCGGCGCGTTCGCGCTGGACAACGGCGCGCGCATCGCGATCCAGGGCCCCACGGGTCCGCACGGACTCACGATCAAAGTCTCCAACGCTCCGGGCGGCGCTTCGCCGGGCGGCCGGGCGGCCGTGTTCGCCGTTTCCAGCGGCTCGCTCGCGTTCCGCAACGTCACGGTCGTGGACGAATCGGGCGCGCAGGCCCGCGACTTCGCCTGGAGCGGCGGAACGCTGGGCTTCTACGGCTGCGCGTTCAAAAACGCCCGCAAGGGCGCCGGCGGATGCCTGATCTGCGCGGAAGGCGGGACGCTGGCGGTGGAACAGTGCACCTTCCGCGGCGATTCGCTCAACAATTACGGCGTGTACATCCTCGGCAGCTGCCGCGGGCACCTCGTGGACTGCACCTTCGCCGAGGAGAAAAACTCCCTGTACGCGACGGTGGCGCTGGAAACGACGGCGCCGACGGTGGTGGCGAACTGCACCTTCACGAAAAACCGCGCCGGCGACGGCGCGCTGCGGATCGCCAAGCCCTCGGGCGGCGTTTCCAGCAACGCGATCGTCAACTGCGTGCTGCTGGGCAACACGTCCGACGGCACGACGCCGCGCGACGTCATGGCGTTGGACAAGTCCACGTTCGCCAATTGCGCCTGGGGCGCGTTCGTGAAATCCGGCACGGGCGCGAATTCGATCTGCACGGGGGTGGTGCAGAACGTTTCGGCGGCGGACGCGTTTTTCGGCGACGTGTCGGAGAAGCGCGTGCGCGGCGTGGACCGCGCATTCCGCATGCCCCAGGCCTGGGGCGCGTTGCGCGGCGTGGGCGGCACCACGCTGCACGACGCGAACTGGGGAAAGGCGGCGGTGGAAACCGAACACGGGGTGGTGCCGCTGCTGCCGTTCGGCTCCGCGGACGCGGCGACGGGGGTGTCGGGGGTGTACGTGGACGTGCTCGACCGTCCGTTCAACCAGACGCGCGTGCCGGGTTCGCTGGCGGGTCCGAAGGACGTGGAACAGCTGATGAACGGCTCGATCGCGGTGAACACGCTCAAAGTCGATCCCACGGACGACTACGACGGCGTCATCTCGCTGTACGACGCCGTGCTCGCGGCGCAGGATCCCGCGATTTGGGACGCTGAGGGCTGCGTGGCCGTCACGTTCGAAGACGCGCTCTTCACGGACGGCGCGGCCACGATCCGGCTGGACAACTACATGCTGCCGAAAGTCGACGCCATGACGAACGGCTGGCTCTCGATCGCGAGTCCGGCTGGCAAGCTGCTCACGGTGGACGGCTGCGGTCTGCACCGGTTCCTGGTGCTGGCGACGAACGTGCACGTGGCGGTTTCGGACGTGCTCTTCCGGCACGGGGCGGGCGTCGCGGAGAGCGATTGCGGCTGCCAGGGCGGCGCCTTTTACGTGGCCGGCGAACTGCGGCTCGAAAACGTGGCCGTGGAAACTAGCCACGCCGGCGGCTGGCTGGAACTCGCCGGCCACGCGGACGGCGGCGCGGTGTACGTGGCGTCCAACGGCGTGGTGACGGCGCGTGGCTGTTCGTTCGACGGCTGCCGGGCGGCGCGTGGCGGCGCGGTGTGCGTGGCGGACGGCGGCCGTTTCGAGGCGACGGACACGACGTTCTCGCGCAACCGCGCGGAGCGCGGAGCCACGATCGGCGAAGTGTGGGGCGGCGCGTTGTGCGTGGCGGGCGAAGCGGCGCGGGCCGCGCTCGCGGGCTGCACGGTGGGCGCGAACCGCGCGCTCCACGCGGGCGGCGGCATTCTGGTGGCGGCCACGAACGAAGCGGCGCTGGCGCTTTCGGGCGGCACGGTCGTTTCCGGCAATTTTCTCGCCGACGAGGACGGCTGGCCGCTCGCCGTCGACGACGTGAGTTTCGTGCCCGCGCGCGACGTGCCGCCCTGCCCGGCCGCGTCCGCGACGTACGCCACGGTCTACGACTGGGGCGAACCGGTCGTTGGCACGGCGAAGTCTGGCGCGGTGCCGCACGCGACGCTGCCTTCGGGTTCGGCGGCGGCGACGGTTTCGCGCGCCGCCGCCGAAGCGCCGCTGGCGGCGGCGGACGGCACCTTCGCGGCGTTGGCGAACGCCGTCGCCTACGCGCGTGCGCATCCGGAACTCGCGTCGAACGACTGGATCACGGTGACGATTCCGGCGTCCGTCTCGGAAATCCTCCTGCCCGCGCCGATCGAGATCGCCGCCGGCGACTTCACGCATCCGGGGCTGCGGATCGCCACGGACACGAACGGCGGCCACCGCGTCGCGTTCAAACTCGCCGACGGCTCCGTGCCCGCGTTCTTCGCGCGGGACGCCGCCACGCGCCTGGCGTGCGAGGGGATCGATTTCCTGACGGAGGCGGATCTGCCCGCGGACGCGGACTGGACGCGCCCGGCTTCCGGTTCGGGCGGGGACGGTCCGTCGTTCCCCGCGCCGAAACCGTTGCTCAAGATCACGGGCGCCGGCCAGACGCTGCAGGACGGCTGCGTCTACGAACTCGAGCGCGACGACATGGCTCTGACGGCCACGGGGGTTGGCGCGTCCGCGTTGAACGTGGCCGAGAACGCGACGGCGGCGATCTACGTCGGACCGGGGCAGAAACTTTCGGTGAAGGGCGCGGACGCGGCGGGCGCGTCCGGCGCGGGCGCGGGCGTCCGCGTGCCTTCCGGCGCGACGCTCATCGTGTTCGGCGAGGGCGAATTCACGGCGACTGGCGGCGCGGCGGCGAACGGCGCGTCGGGTGTAAAGGGCTACGACGCGCACGTTTCCGAAGGTTTCGATTTCATCAGGACGTATGCGGCTGCGGCTTACGGCGAGAGTGGCGGCACGGGCGGCGGCGGCGGCGGCGCGGCGATCGGCGGCGGCGGCGGCGCGGGCGGCGGCGGCGGCGGACTGAGCAACCCGGGCTGGGGCGGACCGGTGAATTCCGCTTCCGGATCCGATGGCGTCGCGGGCGGCGGCGGCGGCGCGGGCGGCGACGCGGGCGCGTGCTACGTGCTCGGCCACGTGGCCTTCACGGCCGCCGCGGGCGGCGCGGGCGGCGCGGGCGGCGGCGGCGCGGGCGGTTCCTCCTGCTCGTGCCAGCCATATTATTCATTAAGTACCATTGAAAACGGCTGGTCCGCCGGCGGCGGCGGCGGCGGCGGCGGGGGCGGCGCGGGCGGCTTGGCGGCGCCTTGGGGCGTGGGCGGCGGCGGCGGCGGCGGCGGCGGCGGCGGAGCCGGCGGCGGCGGCGCGAGCGTGTCGTTTTGCACCAACCACACGCTTGTGGGCAAGGCGATTCTTTGCGGTTTGGGCGGCGGCGGCGGCCGGGGGGAGGCCTTCGGCGCGGCGGGCTCGCCGAGCCGGTCCGAAGCGGCCAACGTCGGTTTCCCGACGGACGACCCGACCGGCCTGTCCTGGGAGGAGGATTCCGTGCCGTGCGTCAAGCTGGTGGGCGATTGGAAAGAGTACAAAGATTTTTCGGGCTATTTGATGCGCACCGTCTACCGCTGGGAAGGCACTGGCGTGCGGTGGATCAAGGCCGGGCGCGGCGGCGCGGGCGGCGCGGCGGGCGCGGCGGGCGCGTCCCGGGCGCTGTACGCGAGCACGAACACGCTTTCCGCGTTCGCCGCCACGGCGTCGCGCGTGGCGGAGGCGCGGTCGCACGACTTCCTCGCGTTCGGCATCCGGTTCGACGGCGTCGCCACCAACGTGGCCGCAGTGGCGTACGGCGCGGCGCTGCCGCCCGCGCCGTCGACGGCCGCGCCGGAGGGATTCGTGTTCCTGGGCTACTGGACGGAGCGCGACGGCTTCGGCGTCCAGTGGTACGGCAAGGACGGCGCGCCGCTGAAGGACGGCTACTGGGCGCCTTCGAACGTGACGCTTCACGCCTGCTACGAGCCCGCGTTCACGCCCGTGGAGGTGACGACGCTCGACGACTACTCGAACCCGCACGACGGCGTGGTTTCGCTGCGCGAAGCGCTCGTGGGCGGGCGCCTCGCCGGCCTGATCGACGTGACGTTCGCGCCGGGGCTTTTCGCGGACGGCGCGCGCACGCTCGCGAACAACGGCACGACGTGGTCCGTGCCCGAAGGCCTGCGCGTGCGGGTGACGGGTCCGGACGGCGCCAACGGGCTGACGATCCTGGGCGGCCGGACGGACGCGTTTTCCGTGGCGACGAACGCCGAGCTGACGCTGCGGGGGCTGCGGCTGAACGCGGTGTCCGACGGCGGCGCGGCGGGGCGGTTCGCGCGGTCGGTCGGCGACCTGCGGCTCGAACGGTGCTGCGTGGCGGGCGAGCGGTCGACGGGGGCGCCGTTCCTGGACGTGGCGGGCGGCACGGTCGCGCTGGAGGCGTGTTCGTTCGCGAGCAACCGCTTCCACTGCGCGTTGCGGGTCGACAACGCGCGCGGCTGGGCCGTGAACTGCACGTTCGCGGACAACGAGGCGGCGGACCGCGGCGTGGCGACGCTGGCGACGAAGAGCTTCATGACGTTCGCGAACTGCACCTTCACGGGCAACGTCGCGCAGAAGGGCGCGGTGAGCGTGGGCGAGAAAGGCCTTTCGGGGGGCGGCAACCTGTTCCTGAACGACGTGCTCGTGGGCAACCGGTGCAGCTCCGGCGCGCGCTCGGCGGACATGGACGTCTACGCCGAAGAGGTCTGCTGGGTCGTCCGCACGACGTACGGCACGCTCGACACGGACTTCCTCACCGTGGACGACCTGCATTTGGGCGACAACGTCGCCTTCGCGTCGGCCGAGGGCGACCTGCAGCATCCGGCCACGTTCGCGGCGCCCGTGGAGATGCGCCTGCGCGGGAACGTGCCGGCGTACTACCGGCGGCTGAAGCGCGACGGCGCCGCGTACGGCTACGGTTGCGTGACGTGGCACGACGCGGACTGGCGCAACGTGGCCTGGTCCGCGATGCCGACCTCGGCCAAGACGCGGCTCGCGGGTTCGGGCGACACGCCGCTGCGCGTGCTTGAGGACGTGCTCGGGCGCGAGATCCACGGCGTCTTTTCGCCGGGTTCGCACGCCACGGAAACGGACGGCGAACTCGCCGGGCGCGGCGGCGCGGTGGTGAACGACGCCGCCGACGCCGCCACGGACGACTTCGACGGCCGCACCACGTGGCGCGACGCCGTGGAGTTCGCGCAAACGCACGCGGAGGCGCGGGACGAAAACGGCGACTGCCGGATCACTTTTTCGCCGGAGCTTTTCGCGGGCGAAAGCGCCGTGGTGGTTGCGAGCACGATGCGCGGCGTGGACGTGGAGGGCTTCACGAACGGCACGCTGCACCTGGAGGGCCCGGCGGACAAGTCGGTGACGTTCGACGGCGGCGGCCGGCACCGTTTCTTCAACGTCTGCGCGGGCAACCGCATGCGCGTGGCGAACCTGGCCTTCACGAACGGCGCGGGCGCGGTGGAGGGCCGGGCGGCCACGGGCGCGGGCGGCGCGTTCCTGAACTCGGGGTTCCTTTCCCTGAGCAACTGCGCGTTCTCCGCGTGCCGCGCGGGCGGAACCGGCGCGGCGGCGTCCGGCTGGGCGGACGGCGGCGCGGTGGCGACCACGGGCCGCGGCGAGACGGAGGCGGTGCGGTGTTCCTTCGAAGGGTGCGCGGCGGTGCGCGGCGGCGCGGCGGCGGCGCGGGACGGCGCGCGCTTCCTGGCGGCGTGCTGCGCGTTCACGGGCAACGCGGCGAAACGGGGGGCCGCGGTGGCGCAGCCCGCGGGCGGCGCGATCGCGCTGGCGGACGCGGCTAGGGCGGAGCTCGTGCACGTGACGCTGGCGGGCAACTCGTCCGACGGCCCGGGCGGCGGCTTGTGGGCGGACGCGGGGACGTTCGCGACGGCGACGAACTCGGTGGCGGCCGGCAACGCGGCGGCGCTGGGCGTCGATCCCGACGTGGCCGGCGACGGCGTCGTGCTGGCCGGGAACTGCCGGTTCGGCGGTCTGGCGTCCGAAACGTTCGCCCTGTTCGGCGAGGACGGGCTGGCGCGCGCCGACCACGCGGCGGCGGGCGGCGTTTGGCACGCGTACGTGCCGCTCGCCACGGGCGTGAACGGCGAGGCCGCGCCCGACGACTGGACGCGGGACCTCTTCGGCGCGGCGGTTTCCGGCGCGTTCCTCGGCGCGAGCGCCGTCTGGCGGGATCCGGAGGCGCCGGAGCCGCTGCCCGCGGAGACGGATCCGCTGGCGGTGACGAACGCCGCGTTCGACGCGTTCTGCGAGGCCTTGGCGGCGGCGGCCGCCGCGCCCGAACGCGCGGAGGGCGGCTACGTGACGGTGACGATCGCGCCCGAGGTGAAGGAGATCGCGTTCCCCGAGGAAATCGCGCTCGGGGGCGACGCGTTCGGCAATCCCGGGCTGCGGATCTTCGCGCCTTCGGGGGTGACGTTCACGGCGGCGGCGGAGTGCCGTTTCTTCTCGGTGCTTTCCGGCGCGCGGGTCGCGTTCGAGGGCGTGGCGTTCCAGGGCGGCCGCGGGGAGGAGCTGGGCGGCGCGTTGCACGTGGTGGCCGCCGAGCTGACGGCGACCGATTGCGCGTTCCGCGGGAACCGCACGCGCGGCGGCGATTACGGCGGCTGGGGCGGCGCGGTGGCGTTCGAGGACACGTCGAGCCGCGGCACCTTCCGCAACTGCGTCTTTTCGGGCAACGAGGCGGCGGCGTCCGGCGGCTATCCGGGCGTCGGGCACGACGTGTTCCGCGGGGACGACCATCTGGCGCTGTACGGCTGCACGTTCGCGGACGGCACGGTGGACGAGCGCGTGGCGGTGGAGAAGATGCGTGCGGCGCTGGAGCGCGGCGGCGGCGGCGTGGACTACTTCGACACGGTGGCGGCGGCGCTCGCGGCCGCCAAGGCGGGCGACGTGCTGGTGCTGCGGGACGCGAACTGCCCGGTGCCGGAGGATTTCGAGGACCGTCTGCCCTGGGGCGTGACCGTGCGCGACGGCTCGGCGGGCGGCAACGGCGCGACGATGCTCGCGGCGGCGGCGGCGATGGCGAACCGGGTGAAGACGCTGGGCGTCGGCGGCGGCGCGGCGGTGGACGCGAGCGGCTATTGCCGGGTGGTGAGCGACGCGGCGGGGGTGCGCGTGGAGCTGGACGCGGACGCGGCGACGCCCGTGCTGGACGCGGAGGCGACGGTGGTTTTGACGGGCGAAGGCGCGGCCGACGGCAAAGTGCGGGTGGTGCCCGCGAACGTGAAGCCGCATCTCTCCTACGGACTCGGGCGCAGCGACACGCCCGTGGGGCCGTACGTGGTGGACGAGTGGGTGCGCGCGGACGCGGAAGGCCGCCTGCCCTCGGCGCTCACGGCGCCGAAAGGCGACGGCGCGGCGGGCTTCTACCGCGTCGAGGTCCGCCCGTAGCGGCGCATGGACGCGAATCGAGCATGAATCTGGACGTTTTCCCATTGAACGGTTGCGGCGTTTCGCGCATTTTACCCATGGACGGGCGATTTGCGCGAACGACCGCAAACGGCCCCGGAGAATAGAACGACTATGCCATTTTTCGCACCTTGGATGTTGCTGGGGTTGATCGCCGCCGCCGCGCCGATCATCCTCCACCTGTTGCGCAAACGCACCGCCACGCGGATGGTGTGGGGCGCCTGGATGTTCCTCATGGCGTCGATGCGGCTGCGCCGCCGCCGCGTGATGCTGGAGGACGTGATCCTGCTCGTGGTGCGGACGCTCGTGCTCGCGCTCGCCGCGCTCGCGTTCGCGCGTCCGTTCCTGCCGGAAATGCACCTTTTCGGCAACCGCGGCATGGACAAGGACGTGGTGATCGTGCTGGACCGTTCCGCGTCCATGAACCTCTACCGTCCCGACGGCCGCCGCGCGTTCGACGTGGCGCTCGAAGAGGCGCGCGAGCTGATCAAGCTGTCGCCGCGCGGCACGGCGTTCGGCCTCGTGCTGGGCGACGGCACGCCGCAGATCCTCACGTCCGCGCCGTTTTCCGCCAAGCGCGAAGTGCTCGATTTGCTGGACGACCTGAAGCCGGGGGCCGGCACGATGGACGTTCCGCGCACGCTGGCGGCGGCGGGCGAAGTGCTCGCCGGCGGCAACAACCCCGGCAAGGAAGTGGTGATTTTCGGCGACGGCCAGGGCTACGGCTGGAAAGTTTCCGACGAGCGCGAGTGGCGGCAGGTCGCCAACGTCTTTTCGCGTTTCCGCACCCGTCCGCCCGTGGTGTGGCGCGTGCTGGACCGTCCCGCGAACGTGAAGAACGTGGCGATCGAGTCGGTGCAGCCCTCGCGCCGCATCATCGGCACGGACCGCCCCGCCACGTTCACGGTGACCGTGCTCAACGCGGGGTCCGAGGCGGTGTCGCCCGGCGACCTCGCGATTTCGGTGGACGGCGCGGAGGCGTTCCGGACGCCGCTCGGCCAGATCCTGCCGGGGCTTTCGCGCACGGTCAACTTCCCGTGCGAATTCAAGACGAACGGGCACCACGACGTGGTGACCTCCATCGCGCTGGAGGACGACATCGCCTGCGACAACGTGGTGTCGAATCCCGTGGAGGTGATCGACGAACTGAAGGTGCTGCTCGTGAACGGCAATCCCGCCGCCGAGAAGTACGAGCGCCCCACGGCGTTCCTCGAGGCGGCGCTGCGCCCGGAAGTGAAGGGCACCAACTACACGTTCCTCGTCAAGCCGCAGACCGTCCGCGCCGGCGACCTGGAAAACACGAACGTCTTCGGCGGCGTGGCCGTGACCGCGCTGTGCGACGTGCCGATGCTCAATCCCAAGGCCGCCACGAACCTCGCCAACTGGGTCGCGGGCGGCGGCGGACTGCTGGTGCTGCCCGGCGAAAAGGCGCAGCTCGGCTTCTACACCAACTGGCAGACGCGCGCGGGCAGGGTGCTGCCGCGCTGCTGGACGAATTTCAACCCGAAGTGCGAAGACCTGCTGCTCGAAAAGGCGCCCGTCCTCGGGCGCGCCGAGTTCGACGAACCGTCGATCACCAACGGCTTCGACGTGACGCGGCGCTTCAGCGACGAGTCGGCCGCGTTCGTGTCCGGGAAATTCGGCAAGGGGCTCGTGGGCGTTTCGGCCGTGCCGTTCGACATGGCCTGGACCACGCTCCCGGCGCGTCCGCAGTTCGTGCCGATGGCCCACGAAATCGTCTACGCGCTCACGGCGACCAACTCCGTGACGGACCTCGCGGACACCAGGTGGCGCGCGCGCGAAGGCAATCTCGAGCCCCTCACCGACGAACAGGCCGATCAGCTGCGCGTGCACGTGGACCTCATGCTCGCGCGCCTCAAGGACGACGCGCTCGCCGCCGTGGTGGGGCGCAGCTTCGGCGTGGAGATCTGGCGCCCGTTCGCGCTGATCGCGCTTTTGCTGGCGTTCTTCGAAATATGGTTCCGCCGCAAGGTGGACGCGGAACGCGGCACCACGCGCACGCGCTCGAAACTGCTCGCGGCGCTGCGCGCGATCGGCATCCTCGCGCTCGCGTGGATGCAGTTCCACCTCGTGTGGGTGCACGACGTCAAGCGCGCCGTCCACCGCCGGGTGGCCGTGTTCACCGACCGGTCGCTGTCGATGTGCCGCTACGACCTCGACGAACACGGCGAGACGAACAAGACCACCCGCCTCGACGCGGCCACCAACGCCGCCGCGCGGATCGAAAAGGAACTGGCCGGCAGGTACGACGTGGAGCCCTGGACCTTCGGCGGCGAAACGACGGACTTCGCGCAGGCGCTCGAATACGCGATGGACCGCATTCCGGCCGAAGAACTCGCGGGCGCGGTGTTCGTGACGGACGGCCGGCGCACGGGCGGCGCCGGTCCCGAAGCGGCCGCCCGCCGCTTCGCGCACATCGGCGCGCGCATTTCCTCGGTGGTGATCGGCAGCGTCTCGAACCGTCCGGACGTCGCGATCGCCGAGGTGCGCTGCCCGTCGAGCGTGTTCCTCGGCGACAAGGTGCGCGCGGGCGTCACCATCCGCGCGGACCGCATGGCGAAGAAGAAGATCACGGTGAAGTTCTTCAACGGCGACAAGGAACTCGATTCGCGCGAATTCGAGGTCGACAAGGACGCGTGGACAAAGGACGTCCGCTTCATGGACGACCCCGAAGAGCGCGGCCTCAAGCACTACCGCGTGGTGTTGGAAACGCCGGACGACGACGTGGAACGCGCGAACGACGAATGGCCGATCGACGTGTCCGTTTCCGACGACCGCACGAACGTGCTCGTGGCGGACCGCCGCCCGCGCTGGGAGTTCCGCTACCTGCGCAACCTCTTCTACGGGCGCGACAAGTCCGTGCATCTGCAGTACTACCTCACCGAGCCGGACCTGCTTTCCGGCCAGACGCAGAAGGATCCGCCGCCGGCGGACGCCACGCGCGAATTCGGCGACGCCGAAGCGGGCGATCTGCCGCGGACGCGCGAGGACTGGCGCAAGTTCGACGTGCTCATCCTCGGCGACCTGTCGCCGGAGACGCTCACGCCAGAAGTGGTCGAGCACGTGAAGTACTGCGTGGAGGAGCGCGGGGCGATGGCGGTGTTCATCGCCGGGCCGAAGAACCTGCCCGCGTCCTTCGCGGAGACGCGGTCGAAGCTGCTCGATCTGCTGCCGGTGTCCGTCACGAACGCGGAAGGCGAGGTGGACCTCGACTGGTCCGTGGAGCCGTTCAAGTTCGCGCTTTCGCCCTCCGGCCGCGCGCACGGCATGATGGAGCTTTCCGATTCGCAGGCCGAGAGCGAGCAGATCTGGGCGGGGCTGCCCGACTGGAGTTCGCGCCTCACGGGAGCCACGGTGAAGCCGGGCGCGGAAGTGTTCGCCTTCGCGGGCGACTCCACCGCGCTCAAGGCGCCGCTGGTGATCGCCCAACACAAGGGCCGCGGCAAGGTGGTGTTCCTCGCCACGGACGAAACCTGGCGCCTCCGCTACCGCGTGGGCGACACCTACCACCACCGGTTCTGGGGCAACCTGCTCAAGTACGGCGCGGGCGTCAAACTGCGCGACGGCAACCGCCACGCGCGCGTCGGCACCGATTCGCTGCACTATTCGCCCGGCGCGCCGGCGAAGATCGTGGTGCGGCTGCAGGACCGCGACTCCCTCGCGATCGAGGACCGCAAGGCCACGGCGGAGGTGACCGACCCCAAGGGCCGCAAGCGCACGCTCGAACTCACGCCCTTGGAGGGTTCCAACGGCTACTACGAGGCGCTCGTGGACGAAGCGGACGAAGCGGGCGAATGGAAGGTGGAAGTGAAAAGCGAGAAGGCGGCGGAGGTCCTGAAGGAGGACTGGCCGAAGGAGCTTTCCACCACGTTCCGCGTGGCGGAAAGCTTCGCCCCGCTGGAATACACGCATCTTTCCGCGGACGAAACGACGCCGCGCGAAATGGCGCGTTTGACGGGCGGCTCCACGCTGAACCCGGAAAACGCCGAAAAGGAACTCGCGAACGCCTTCGGCGCCGGCCGCGGCGAAGTCGAGGAGCACGTCGAGAACCCGCTGTGGAACCACTGGTCGGTGTTCGCGCTGCTCGCGCTGGCGTTCATTCTGGAATGGATTCTTCGCAAGAAAAGGGGGCTCGCATGAGCGACGTGCCCGAAAACGTTTCGAAACTCCTCCAGGAGTCGATCGTCCGCGTGCGGAAGATCTACCTTCTGCGCGGACTGGCGGTGACGATCGCGGTGGGGCTCGCCACCACGCTCGCGGCGATGGCGGTGGACGCGTTCTTCACGCTGTTCGACGACGCGCTGAGGTGGCTGATGACGGGTGCGCTGTTCCTTTCGCTGGCGCTGGCGGCGTTCTTTTCGATCGTGGCGCCGATCCGGCGCAAGCTCGATTTTCCGCGCATGGCGCGGATCCTCGACGGCCGCCACCCGGAAAACGAGGAGCGCCTCACCACGCTCGTGGAAATCGCCGCGCGCCGCGCCGCGGGCGGCAGCGCGGGCTGTTCCGAAGCGCTTTTCCGCGTGCTTTCCCGCGAGGCCGCGGCGAAGGCCGAGTTGATCGACCCCGCGAAGGAATTCACCTCGCGCACGATCAAAAAGCGGCTGAAATGGCTGCTCGCCGCCGTCGCCGCGCTGCTGCTGTCGTTCGTGAGCGTGCCGCATCTGGCGGGCCGGCTGTTCATCCGCGCCGTGGCGCCGTGGGTGGACGTGGGCAACCTCTACGCGGGCGACCTCGCGGTGACGCCCGGCGACGTGGTGGTGCTGAAGGGCATGGTGGTGAAGATCAAGGCCGAGGCGAACGCGGGCCTCCACGCCACGCCGCTCATCCGCATTTCCCGGAAAACCGCGCACGGCTGGGGCGAGGAATTCGCCGAGCGCATGGAAGGCGGCGTCTACCAGACCACCGCCGACATGGCCGAGCCCGAATGGCGCTACCGCGTGAGCGCGGGACCCGCCGTGAGCCGCTACTACACCGTGCGCGTGTGCGAGCTGCCGAAGTACAGGAGCTTTTCCGCGCGGCTGGACTATCCGGACTACGCGGGAATGCCGCCGGTCGTCTACTCCAACCAGGACGTGGTGGCGATTTCCGCCGTGGAGGGCACGCGCGTGTCCTTCGAGGTGGTGGTGGACGAGCCGGGCGCGAAATGCGATTTCCGCATCGGCGGCAGGGACGTGCGCGAGACGACGCTCACGTCGAACCGCGTGACCAACTGGTCCCTCGAACTCGTGAACAAGGACGGCTTCGCCGCGCCGAAACTGCAGTATCCGATCCGCAGCCAGCTCGACCAGCCGCCGAGCGTGGTGGTGGAGCGTCCAGCCGACCGCTCCTTCAAACTGCCGCCCCACGCGAAGATACCGCTCGAGGTGTCCGCGTTCGACGACACCTGCGTGTCCTCCTGCTGGCTGCGCGTTTCCTACGACGGCGGCCCGCGCGAAAAGCTGCGCGACCTGTCTTCACTGACGAAGATCGGCGACACCGCGTGGCGCGCGCAGGAGGAAATCGACCTTTCGCGTCTCGACCTCACGACGGTGCAGCAGCTCGCGTTCGACGTGGTGGTGGAGGATCCGTTCCCGGCGGACCGCGGCGGACCGCATTCGGCCACGTCCGGCGCGTTCACCGTGGTGCTCGAAATCCAGGCGCGCGATTTCGGGCTGCAGAACCTCAACGACCAGGTCGACGCCGCGCGCAAACTGATGGACGACGTGCGCGACCGCCTTTCCTCCGCCGAGCGCCTGGCCTGCGGCACGCGCGACCGGATCCGCCGCGAGCGCGGCGTGAGCGAAGGCGCCGAACGCGACGTGGAGCGCGTGGCGCACGAACTCAACCAGGCGCGCAAACGCGCCGAGGAGCTGCGCGAGGCCTTCGAGTCCGACGAACGGTTCCGTCCGCTCGCCGAACCCGTGTCGCGGCTGCTGGAAGGCCGCATCCGCAACGCGGTGAAGATGCTCGACGCCGCGCAGTTCGCCGCCAAGAACGAACGCCTCGAAGAACTCGAAAAGGCCATCCCCGAACTGCGGGAGGCGCTCGCGTCGATGAAGGCGATGGACAAGCCGCTCGCCGAGCGCGCCGACCGGCTGCGGACGTTCGAGAAGACGCGCGACCTCGCCGACCGCCAGCGCGCGCTCGCCCGCGCCGCGCAGGAGATCATGGCCGAGCGGCCCGTGGACACGCGCAAGCTCGAAGCGTGGAAGCGCATGGAGGAGGAGGCGTCCCGCCAGGCGCGCGAACTTTCGGCGAAAATGCCCGATCCCGGTTTGGACGACGCGCGCCGGAAGATGGAGCGCGCCGCCGAACTCATGGAGAAACTCCGCCGCGAAATCGAGCTCGAGAAGGACAAGAACCTCAACGCGGAGCAGAAGGAGCAGCGCCGCGAGCAGCTGGCGAAGGAATACGAGCAGCGCGGCGACGACGCGCTCGCCCAGGCGGACAACGCGCAGAACCGCGCGATCGACATGCTCCGCGCCGCCAAGGCCAAGGCCGCCGAGGCCGCGCCGCTCGCGGACCGCAAGGACCGCAAGCCCCAGTTCGAAAACGCCATGCGCCAGGCGCGCGAATACGAACGCCAGGCGGTGGAGGCGCAGCGCCAGGCCGAGGACGCGCTGCTGAAGGCGGACGCGCCCGAAGAACTGATGGCCGCCCAGAAGCGCGCCGCCGAGCTGCGCCGCGAAGCGCAGGAGGAGCCGGTGGCGCAGACGGACCGCTACGACGCCGCGATCGAGGCGCAGCAGCAGGCGCGCGAGGCCGTGAAGGAGGCGCGGGCGGACCGTTTGGAGGAACTGCGCGACGAACAGGACGAACAGCAGCGGCGGCGCCAGGAGCAGAGCGACGACCAGGCGCTCGCGAACGCGCAGCGCCGCATGGAGGAAGCGCGCCGCAACCCGAACGCCGACTGGCAGCGCCAGCAGCTCGCCGCCGCCGCGCAGGAACTGGAAAAGGCGCCAGAATGGCGCGAACAGGCCGAGACCGTGCGCGAAGCCGTGGAAGCCGCGCGCGCGAACGAAGACCTC
>JAKSOX010000259.1 GCA_024405335.1 Kiritimatiellia bacterium | reverse complement strand
AGCGTCTCGAGCTTCTGCTTGGTGAGCGAGGCCGTGAGGTGCTTCGGACCCGTCGCGTCCGCCGTGATGAACGGCAGGTTGATGTCGTACGTCGTCGCGGACGAGAGCGCGCACTTCGCCTTCTCGGCCTCCTCTTTCAGACGCTGCTTCGCCATCGTGTCCTGCAGCAGGTCGACGCCGTTCTCCGCCTTGAAGTCGGACGCCAGCCAGTTCATGATCGCCTGGTCGAGGTCGTCGCCGCCCAGATGCGTGTCGCCGTTCGTCGCCTTCACCTCGAACACGCCGTCGCCGATGTCGAGCACGGAAATGTCGAACGTGCCGCCGCCGAAGTCGTACACCGCGATCTTCTCGTTTTTCTTCTTGTCCAGCCCGTACGCCAGCGACGCCGCCGTCGGTTCGTTGACGATGCGCTTCACGTCGAGGCCCGCGATCTTGCCCGCGTCCTTCGTGGCCTGGCGCTGCTGGTCGTTGAAGTACGCCGGAACGGTGATCACCGCTTCCGTGATCTTCTCGCCCAAAAACGCCTCCGCGTCGGCCTTCAGCTTGCGGAGCACCATCGCGGAAATCTCCTGCGCCGTGTACGTCTTGCCGTCCACGCGCACCGCCGCGTCGCCGTTCGGCGCCTCGACGACTTCGTACGGAACCATCTTGATTTCGTCCGTCATCTCGCTGAAACGGCGCCCGATGAAGCGCTTGATCGAATAAATCGTGGATTTCGGGTTCGTGACGGCCTGGCGCTTCGCCGCCTGGCCCACCAGAATTTCCCCCGATTTCGTGAACGCCACGATGGACGGCGTGGTGCGGGCGCCTTCCGCGTTCGGAATCACCGTCGCCTCGCCGCCTTCCATGACGGCCATGCAGCTGTTCGTCGTGCCCAAGTCGATGCCAAGTACTTTTGCCATTTTCTTTTCTCTTTCTTTCGCGTTTCGAAATCGTTCAAAAATCCATGCGCCCTCTCATAAGCAATCGGCGTGCCAAGTGGTTTGAACCACCCGACACGCCGAAAAGTGTGCCATCTGTGACACAATGGCACGTGTCACGGTTGCGGCGAGAACCTCCCGCGCCGACGGAACACCAGCGTACGGGATTCCGCGATTTCCGCGTCGAACACGGTGACGTCGCATTTGGCGTCGTAGCAAGCCGCCACCTTGAGCGCGTACGGCTTGTCCAAATTGCGCACTTTTCCCACCGCGAAACCGCAGTCGCCGAGATATCCCAGCTGGCCGGCCACTTTTTTGAGCCGCCACGCCTCGTCTTTGCACGGCGCGACGATTTCCGCCAGCGTCTTTTCCCGCTTCGCTTCGCCGCCCGCGGCGAAATCGGCCCATTGCGCGCGCCCCTCGGCGGCGTCCACGCGGATTTCCACGCCGCCGCCGTCTTCGCGCACGAACCGCAACGCGCAGGACTTCCCCGCCTCGGCGCGCACCACGACCGGCGCCACGGGCGGCTGGATTTCCGGCGCCCACTTCGTGCCCAGCCCGCCGTCCGGGAACTTGACGAGTTCGCGGAAGCAGAGCCATCCGCCCCACCCGTCCACGTGGTTCACCCAGCCGATCAGCAAACGGCGGTCGCCTTCCCATTCGGCCACCATCGGCACGCACAGGCCGTCGTACACGTCGTCGCCGGTCTGGACGAGGTCTTTGTACGTGCCCGGCTTGCCCGTGGGCGAAGCGGACATGTCGCAGAACCCCTGGATGAGGTAATGCGTGCCGCGCCAGACGAACGGGCACGGGCAATCCCCGTACGCCTTGGCGTCCGTGTCGTAGTCCTTCCATCCGCCGATGCGGTCGGACACGGTGAGTTTGGCCTTGCAGCCCATCATGAGCCGGCCGTCGTCCATGTTCACCACGGACGGGTTCACGTCGCGCGTGAAAATCACGTCCGTTTTGCTGAAATGGACGCCGTCCGAAGAAACGGCGTAGCTGCCGCCGAACGGCACTCCCCTCAGGTCCTTGCAGCGGAACGTGCCTTCCATGCCGTGTTCCTTCTCGTACGCCAACAGTTCCGGCAGGCACGTCCGGTTCAACTCCATGAAACGGTCCGTGTGGAGTCCGTACGCCAACATCAGCATGCCCTTCCATTCGAACGGCGTGCCCGTGCCGATCGTTTCCCACCAGCGCGTGATCGGCACCGCCATGGGGTGTTCCTGCCAATGGACGAGATCCGCGGAAGACAGGTGCGCGAACTGGTGGCCGCCGCGCCCGTCGCGCGACTGGTGGTGGCGGCGGTCGAGCAGGTAGAACACGTGCAGACGCCCCTTCCACGTCTTGCAGACCACGTCGCCCACCCAGGCGTTGTGGTCGTCCGGCGTCCACAGCTGGATGGGACGCGAAATCGGCTTCGCCGGCGGCGCGGGCGGCAACGCGTCGGCGCGCGCGGGCGAAGCGAACGACGTCGCCGTCACGCGCGGCGAAAGCGTTTCCGGCTTCGCGTCCGCCGGCCAAACGACGGGATCCCACGGCACGGGCATTTCGTCGTCCGTGCGCTCGTCCACGCGCAAGGTGAAATGGACGCCGTCGAA
>JAKSOX010000258.1 GCA_024405335.1 Kiritimatiellia bacterium | reverse complement strand
TTCGCGGTAGACGGAAAGCGCGCTTTCGGCCATGCGCGAGAACGAAAACTTCTCCAGCGCCGGCGTGCGCAGATCGCCGAAATCCGATTGCGCGACGCGCTTGAGCGCGGCGGCGAACGCGTCCGCCGTCCGCCCGCGCGGCGCGTCCGGCGCCGGCGGCGGCACGAGCGCGCCGTTCACGTCGTCCTCCACGATGTCCAATGCGCCGCCGAAGCCGCACGCCACGACGGGCTTGCCCATCGCGAGCGCTTCGGCCATCGAACGGCCGAACGCCTCCGGCTTGCGCACGTTCGAGGAAACCACCACGTCCGCCAGCGACAGGCACTCCGCGATTTTGCGCTGGTTGCCGGCGAACGTCACGCGGTCGGCGAGACCCTGCGACGCCACCTGCTCGCGCAACGCGATTTCCACGTCCTTGCGCGCTTCCTCCGCCTCACCCACGAGCACGAGCTTCGCGTTCGGCACGTCCGCCGCCAGTTTCGCCACGGCGTCGATCAGCACGTCGTACCCCTTGAGCTGCGTGATGCGCCCGACGCCCATCACCACGAAGCGCCCGCGCGTTCCCCACTCGGCGCGCTTCGCCTCCACGAAGGCGCGGTCGAGTTTCGCCACGTCGAACTTCTCGGCTTCGATGGCGCGCGGGATGACGCGGATTTTCTCCTCGGCCAGACCGTAGGCGTCCTTGAGGTAGTCCGCGACGTAGCGGCTGGGCGTCACCGTGAGATCGCCGAGCGTCATCACGCGCGAATAGCGCGAAATCGAATTGGCGCCGTGCGCGAAGGAAATCCAGGGGATGCCGAGCGTGCGGTTCGCCCACAGGAACAACCACGCGGGCACGCGCGAGTGCGCGCACACGACGTCCGGACGCTCCGCTTCCAGAATCTTGCGCAGTTTGCGCGCGCGGGAGAAGTACGTGAGCGGATTCTTGCTTTTGACGTCGCACCGAACGCACGCGCCGCCGTCGGCGGCGATCTGCTCCATGAGCCGCCCGCCGGCCGCGACGACGACGTTCCGCCAACCGGCGCGGACGATGACGCGGTTCATCTCGACGACGCCGCGCTCGACGCCGCCCTGCTCCATCGCGGGAACCAACTGCAGCGTTTTCATGGCTCAACGGGGATTGGCAGGATCGGTGAAATCGGCGGGGTCTGCCGGGGGCTTCGCCTCCAGCGCGCGGCGAAGCGTCGCCGCCTGCGCTTCGTCCAGCACGGCGCCCTCGTCCTTGTCCAGCAGATCTTCGTAGAACGCCGCCTGCGCCGCGAAGAAATACGGCATCACGAACAGGAACGGCAATCCGAAGAGAACGGCGTTCGACACGCCCGCCAGCAAAAACCAGCCGAGGAAACTCAGCAGGAAGCGGAGATAGCGACATTTCGACGCCCGCATCAGCCGACGCGATTCGTTCATGCATTTGAGGGCCGGCCAGTCGGGGTGGTCCACTTTGACGAAACACGCCTGCGAATACGACAGCGCCGACACGACGCCCGGCACGATCAGGCACAGCGTGAGAAGTCCCACCACGAAATGGACGGCGCACATGAGCCAAACGGTCGTCCAGCCCTTGCCGAACCCGGAAAACGCATGGGCGAAACGGACGCCGCCGCGCATCGTGGCCATGCCCATCGCGCACGTGGAAAACCGGTTCACGGCGGCAAAATAGTAGACGACGAGCATGACGGGCAACAACAGCACGTTGAGCTTGCAGAACACCGCCCAGTAGTCTTCGTCGTACAGCGCGTCGGCCAAACCGAAAAAGCGGGCCAGCACGACGACGGCGGACGCCGCGAAAAAAGTCCACGCCACGTTCCAGACGGCGACGCCGCCGATCATGGGCAGCCAAGCGCCGCGCTTGAGCGCCTCCCAGCCGCGGGCGCGGATTTCCTTTGCCGTCGTCTTCATTTGTACTTGATCTTCTTTTGCGGTTTGGGCTGCGCGGCGGGTTTCGCGGTCGAGGAACTCGCGTGCCGCTCGGAAACGAGAATGGGGCGCGGAAATCCGCCCTGGCCGAGAACGTACAGCACCGTGTACGGGAACCGGCGGTCGGTGATGCCGTCCGACACCAGCACGTTGATCGTGTCGTCGCGCGTGTAGCCCGCCTTTTTCAGCAGTTTGGGAAGCGCGCGGACGTCCACGATCTTCCCGCGCCACGTCACCTCGCAGAACGCGGTGATGCGGATGTCGGGGTGGTGGCGGTCGTTCAGCGCCACGCGTTCGTGCGTGCAGCCGCACGCGACGAGCGCCAAAGCCAAAGCCATCCCGAACCGCATCCGCTTCGCCCTCACTTGAGGGAGGCCAAGAGGCCGCCCGAGAGCACCAGGTGCTTTTCGCGCGGAGAAAGCGCGAGCGACGTTTTGACGGAACGTCCGCCGATCTTCACCTCGGCCGCGAGCGGTTCGCCCGCGCCGAAACCCGTAAACGAGATTTCGACGGCGTCGCCCTGCTTGATCGCGTCGTAGTCCTCGGGATCCGCGAACGCGAGCGGCACGATGCCGAAGTTGATCAGGTTCGCGCGGTGGATGCGCTCGATCGACTTCGC
>JAKSOX010000257.1 GCA_024405335.1 Kiritimatiellia bacterium | reverse complement strand
GCGTCTTCGCCTTCGCGTTTCGCGCGGGAGTTGAAGAAATGAACGGCGGCAAGCTTGGCGTCCGCGGCCGAAAGGGCGTCGTCCGCCACCGCGAAAGTCTGGCCTTTTTCATTGGCGAACGAATCCGCGTAGAAGCCGCACACGCCGACCGAACCCGTGAACGGACCCTTCACGCAAAGAACCGAATCGTCCAGAACCGAAGCGTCCATGACGCAGACGTCGCTGTAGGTGTAATTGGAACTGAACGATTCACCTTCGGCGTTGTTCTCCGCCGAAAAATCGCCGGACACGTACACCTTGGACCCGCTGTCGGCGAACACGCCGCCGCCGCCGTTGGGAGCGAAGCACTTCGTGATCTGGCCGCGCGTCAGCTCGGCGTTGGCGCCGAGCAGCGTGACGCCGCCGCCCACGACCGGCAATTCGCCGCGGACGAAACCGGCCAGGTTCCAGCAGTCGCTGATTTTCGCGTTGGCGCCGGTCATCTTCACCCAACCGCCCTCGCGCGCGCAAATGGCGCCGGACACCATGTTCGTGCCGTAGAAACCGGCGAGACGCCCGTACGTGCTCAACTCCACGGTGCCGCCGTTCACCTTGATGAACGTGTCGCGGCGCGCCTGCTGGCCGTCGAACGTGATCCGCTGGATCGTCAACGCGCCGCCTTCCTTCACCTCGAAGAACGCTTCCGGCGCCACCGCCACGGTGCGCTGTTTCGCGTCGGAGGAGGCGATCGACACGTTGCGCGCCACCACCACGTTCGTGGCGGTCAGCGTGCAGTTCGTGTACACCAGGACGGTCGAATCGTCCGTCGCGCTCAAGTGGCGGAGCACGGCGTTCAAACTGCGGCGGTACAGGCCGTTCACGCTCGCCACGGCGTCCCGGGGATCCACGCTGGCCAAATCGCTCCAGACGATGAAACGCTCGTCGCCCTCTTCCTTCACCACGCCGCCGATTTCGTCGTCGAAAGGATGGAGCACGCGGTTGACGGAGGTCGCGTCCGTCACGTCGGGCAGGACGACGCCCACGCGGTCGTCAACGTCCATGCCTTCGTCGCACTGGATGAACACGGGCTCGGTGAGCACGTCCGCCATCGCGAAGCCCGTGTGCAACGCCGTGCGGTAGCCCTGGGGAACGCGCACGTCGGATCCCACCTGCACCACGCCGTTGGTGTCCACCACGATCATGGCGGTGTCGTCCGTTTCGTCCGCCGAGGCGAAACGCTGCTTTTCGAGTTTCAGCACGCCGCCGGCCGCGACGTGCAGTTGAGCGTCGCGTGCGCGCGTGACTATATTATATATGTTGGTGGAAACGATTTTCACGGAATGGTCGAGCGTGAAGGTGCCGTTGAGCCGCGCGGGATGGCACACGTAGAGGACGTCCCCGTCCGCCGAAGCCGCCAACGCCGCGTCGAGCGAAGCGTAGTAATCGCCGTTTTCGGGATCGTTGATGCGCACGGTGTCGGCCCATTCGAGACGGAATTCCTCGCGCAGGTTGCCCGCGTTGGCGGACGACGCCACGTAGTGATTCACCTTCATCACGCCGGGGGAACCGTCCGGATTCGTGTAGTTCACGTTGTCCTGCGTGCCGTCGGTGGGCGGGTTGAGCGACACCCCGATCCGCTTGGCGGCCTGAAGCCCGCCGGAGAAGGCGATTTCCACGTCGTACATCGCGATGGGCAGCACGAACGCGAACACGCCGCTCGCGCATGCGTTGGTTTCCGCCACGACCTCGCGCGGTTCGCGCTTGTAGATTTTGACGGCCGCGCCCGCCGCCGGTTTGCCGTACACGTCGTACACGCGGCCGGAAAGGATGGCGCCCTTCTTCTCCCGGGGCAGCGCGTTGAACACGATTTCGTTGACGGCGTCGAACGAATGGCCCATGCCCAAGTCGGGCAGGTTGTACCACACGTCGGCCGAACCCGACCAGCCGAAATTCAGATGCACGAAGGCGTCGCCGCCGTCGTAGCCGTAGCCGTCGCCCACGATGGCGTGGCCGCCGGCGTCGCCGGTGATGCCGAACAGCACGGGGAAGCCCGCGTCGAAGTTCGCGAACACCGCCTTGTTGAGCATGGTGTCGTTGAACATGGTGGTGGATCCGGCGGAACCGTCCCAGCTCAGGCAGTAGTAGTACGCCTGGCCGAAATGGAAGACGTCGCGCAGCGCGGCGCACGCGTCCGACAAGAACGAGCCGGAATCGTCCAGCGTGTAATGCATGCCCACGGAAATGCCGGCGTCGCTCGTGATCTTGCCGATGGCGCGGCGGTTGTCCTCCGTGAGCGACGGATCCGTCGACGGCTCGAGCGTCATCATGTCCCAGTCGTAAAGACCGCCCTGCATCGTGATCTTGATCTTCGTCGCGTCGAACCAGCACGTGTGCGTGAGATTGTTCGTGACCGGGATGTCGGGATACTTGTGGTAGCGCATCAGCTGCGACATCGCCGTGGCGACGCAGCCGCACACCGCGTTGTGGACGCCGTCGTTCGTGACCGTGTAGATGCCGGCGCTGAACGGCACGCTCCGCTGCGGCGTGCAGAAGTTGTAGGTCGCCTTGCCGGAGCGGTAGTCGTTGTGCGTGG
>JAKSOX010000256.1 GCA_024405335.1 Kiritimatiellia bacterium | reverse complement strand
TCCGGCAATTTCGACGACTACAAGGCCGCGCGCATTCCGATGGCCCGCACGCACGATTGCATCAATTGCGTTTCGGGCGGCCCGCACACGTGCGACGTCAGCGCGATTTTCCCGGATTTCGACGCGGACGAAAACGATCCCAAGAGCTACGACTTCGTCTTCACCGACCACTATCTCGACAACATGGTGCGCGCCGGCACGAAGCCGTTTTTCCGTCTGGGCCAGACGATCGAGCACGGGCCGAAGAAGTACGGCGTTTTGCCGCCCAAGGATTTCGCGAAGTGGGCGCGCGTGTGCGAGCACGTGATCCGCCACTACAACGAGGGTTGGGGCTGGGCGACGGACAGGGAATACACCACGCAGAACGTCGCGTGGTCCAACCAGTTCAACGTGGTCTACTGGGAAATCTGGAACGAACCGGATCTCGACGTGTCGGACGACCCGAACGCGCTCCCGCGCGGTCCGCGCTGCTGGGGCGGCACGGTCACGAACTTCTTCCGGCTCTACGAAACGACCGCCAAGCACCTCAAGGCGAAATTCCCGGAACTCAAGATCGGCGGCCCCGCCAGCTGCGGCCGATTCGACTGGTGCGCGCGATTCCTCGCCTATTGCCGCGACAACCGGGTTCCGCTCGACTTCTTCTCCTGGCACGTCTACGCCGTGGAGCCGAAGCGGATCACGGACATGTGCAAGACCGCGCGCAAGCTGATGGACCAATACGGTTTCGCGAAGTCGGAGTCCATTTTGAACGAGTGGAACTACGTGAAGGGCTGGACGGACGACTGGGTGTATTCGCTGGAAGTCGAACGCGGCCGCTTCAACCAGAAATCCGCCGCGTTCGTCGCCGCCACGATGATCGACTGCCAGTACGAGCCGCTGGACCATCTCATGTACTACGACGCGCGTCCCGTGGGCATGAACGGCGTGTTCGACTACACGACGCTCGAACCGCTGAAGGGCTACTATCCGTTCTACGCATGGTCGCGACTCGTCGACTGCGGCACGCAAGTCGCCTGCTCGGTGCGCGAAGGCCGCGGCAGGAAAATCGACGCCGCCACGGGCGTCGTGCCCGACAAGAAAGCGCCCGCAGTGGGCAAGGAAGGTTTCCGCGCCGTCGCGGCGAAGGGCAAGGACGGTTCGAACGCGCTCTTCGTCGCCCGCTATTCCGACGACAACAACGTCACCGACACGGCCACCGTCCATCTGCGTCTGCCGGGGCTTCTCGACCCGCGCCGCGCGCGTTGCCACGTCACGGACGCCATCCGCAGCCACACGGAAGTGCCGCTCGCCCGCGCGGCCGACGGGACGTTCGTCGTGCGTCTGCATCCGAATTCCTTCGCGCTCGTCGAGTGGTAAGGGGCGCGGCCGTCCGTTTGTGGATGGAAAGGGGTCGGGAGATGGCATGCGCGATGCGGCACGTCGGACGGTTGCGGTTCGGCGCGCTCGCGTGCGTTTGCCTTCGCGTCCTCGCCGCCGCCGGCGGCGAATACGACGACCTCACCGTTCCGTCCAAGGCGGGGGTGAACGAGATTTCGGCATCGGCGTCGTCGCTTGCCGGCCCTGCGGGGGCGTTTGC
This sequence comes from Kiritimatiellia bacterium, assembly GCA_024405335.1. Lineage (GTDB taxonomy): Bacteria > Verrucomicrobiota > Kiritimatiellia > RFP12 > UBA1067 > UBA1731. The sequence continues at coordinate 998 of JAKSOX010000256.1, read as the reverse complement.
CAGCGATTCGGACAGCAACAGCCGGTTCGCGACCAAGGCGACGTCCGTGACCCTCCAGTATCGGTTTGTTGACGGTTCGATTCCGGTCGTGACCAACTTCAGCCTGATGCCGCCGAAAAGCGGGGGAACGGCGTACGCTCCGCGAGAGATCGCCCTGTACGGATCCAATACGGGCGAGTCCTCCGACTGGGTGCTGCTGACGGAGGTCAAGGGCTTGACGTGGACGGCTGACACCGAACGCAAGTATTTCCCGTTTGAGAACAAGAAGCCGTATCTCTGGTACAGGTGGTCGTTCAAGAATCCGTCCGGCGGAACGTACATCGGCTGCCAGAGCGTCCAGCTGCTCGGATTCAAGGTCGAGGATGATGCGCTTTACATCATTGGCGAGCCCTTCATGTGCGGGAGCGTCACGCCGGACTATTCTTTGAGGAGCGGACTTGCCGAAGGGGAAAAGGTGCCCTGTTCGGCTTCTGGCGAGTCGTTTTATTATGCTGGGGGCGACTATTGGATGACGGCGAATGGCTGGAAGCTCTACGGGATGAAAGAGGACGGTTCGGACTTTGAGGTGGTTGACGAAGGGGACGAACTCGAACTTGAGTACAGTCATCCTGGCAAGAGGCGCATCCTGGCCTGGCAGTTCGACGCGAAGCCCTGCGTTGCCATTGCCGCCGCCGAACACGGGAGCGCCGCTGCGGACAAGCCCTATTATGCTGTCGGCAAGTACGCCACGCTGACGGCGACGGCGGACACGGGCTATGGCTTCGCCTACTGGACGGGCGACGTGCCGGATGGCGACAAGTATGACAATCCGCTCCTACTCCGCATGGATGCGCCGAAGTCCGTGACGCCGGTCTTCCTGCCGGCGAAGACGGTGACGCCCGGCGGGGCGGAAACGCCGCAGCAGGCGATTAATTCGCTGGGTGCGGACGGTGGCGTGCTCTTCATGGAAGAGGGCACGTACACCTATGACGCGGCGGCGCCGGCGCTGTATCTCACGA
>JAKSOX010000255.1 GCA_024405335.1 Kiritimatiellia bacterium | reverse complement strand
GCCGTTCCAATGGAGCGCCATCGTGCCATCTTCGAGGTTCGTGGTCTGGATGATTTCGGCGACCTTGATGGTCTGCTCCGTCGCGTTCGTGGAAACCCACGGAATCGCGACCATCGTCTTGCGGTACGGCGTGGTGCACTTGATCTGCCCGAAGACGTTGCTGCTTTCGACTTCCGCGAAGAGCGACGCCGCGCCCAACGCCAACCCCACGCACAAAACGGAACGGATGTTCATGTTTCGCATTCTCCTTTTCAAATCACCAATTGAGGACCGGCGTCGTTTCGCCGCCCCGGCTTACGTACCAAAACGCCGTCGCCTTCGGCACCACGGCGCCCTTTTCGAATTCTTCGCCCTCTTCCTTCGCGAGCTTGCCCCAGCCCGTGGTGTCCACCGTGACGCCCGCCGCCTTGAAACCGACCTCCTGCCAGGCGTCGTCGTCCCAAATGCGAACGGCGTCTTGCGCCGCCGCGCCGTCGCCCTGCCATTCGCTCACGCCGCGCTCGTTGAAGTCGTAGTCCACGTCGAACGGACCCGCCACCAGCGTCGCCGCCTCGCCGTCCTCGCCGCCCTTTTCCAGCGCCGCGCACTTCGCGTCCGCCGGCACGTTCACGGTGAACGGCTTTTTGAGGTCCGCCGACCGCACGAGCACGAACGACGTGCCCTTCGCAAGTCCGCCGCCCTTCTCCGGCGCCTTGCGGTCGCCCGCCGCGCACGGCTTCCAGCCCTTCGCGTCCAGCGCCCAGGCCTGCCACGCCTTGCCGTCCCACCGCAGCACCTTCGCGCCCGCCGCCAAATCGGATTTGTCGACGACGCTCTCCACCTTCGCGGATTTCCCCCACGCCGCCGCCACCACGGTTTCCTTGAGGTCGCTGCGGCATTCGACGCGCACGACCTCGCCCGCGGACGCCGCCAGCGCCGCGCCGAAAACCAGATTCGCGATGGAAAATTTCAACGGCATCGTCTTACTGGTTGCGGATCACCTTGAAGAAGCCGGCGTTGCCCTTGGCCGGATACACGAGCACCACGTCCTTGTCGCCGCCGTCGGTGGCCACCGCCGCGCCCGGCGCGCCTTCGGCCGCCGGCGTTTCGCCGCCCTGCACGCGCATGAAGCCCGCCAGGTTTTCCACCGTGAGGTACACGTTGCCGCCCTCGACCTTGATGCCCTTGATCGCGGGCTGCTTCACGTCCGCCGGAGCCCCGGCGGACAGCGCGCCGCCGGCCGGAGCCGACTCGCCCGCCAGCGTGGTGAGCGTGTCGCCCTTCACCGCGGACGTCGTGACCGTGCCGGCGGATTCCACCGCCGTGCAGCTCGCCACGTTCTTCGCGCCGCCCACGGCGTAGGTCGTCTTGCCTTCCGCGTCCGTCTTGGCCACGCGCGTGTCCAGCAGGAACACGCCGTAGGAGCCGGCGCCGAGCGCGTCGATCAGGTCGTTGGAAATCTGGAACAGCACGGGCGGGCAGTACGCCACCGTCTCGCCGTCCACGACCTTCCGCTTCGCCACGGGCGCCACCAGCACCACGCGGTTGTCCGGCGAAACGGTCGTGCCGTCCGCGTTCAGGCCCATGAACGCGGCGCCGTTCTTGATCCACACCAGCGCGTAGCACTCGCCCGCCAAGGCCGGCGTGCCGTCCGCATACGCGTCGGGCCCCCTCGAAGAGAACGCGAGCAGAGAACAATCGTTCGCCACGGCCGCCAGGGTCGCCGCCAACGCCAACGTCACGAGAAACTTTTTCATGTTCGTTCGCCTTTCAGATTGGTTATTAATCGGCGCTGGGGGCCGCCGGGGTGGCGTTCGCCTTCAGGATGAAGTAGCGGACCGCCGGAGCGTCGTGGGAAATCGTGCCCGTCCACTTGTTTGCGCCGTTTTCTTTAGCCACCGAAGCGCCAGTCACTTTCCCTTCCGCGAGCGGATTGGTGCCATTGGGATCCGCGGCCACCGTCACGCTGTAGTGGCTCACGGCGTGCATGCCAGGGAAGGTGATGGCGACATCCGTGTTGCCCGAGCCGTCTTCCGACTGCTCCATCGTCTTCATCTCGAACTTCTCGGGGGAGCGCGGATCGATGCCGGCCTCGAGCTTTTCAAGCAACGACATGCCGGATTTCTCGACACCCGTTTCCAACGAGTACTTTTCATTATTTTCGGCAGCTTTTTTGGCAGCGTCCAAATCGGCGAAGGTCACGCCGCTGGCGTCCATGAAGTTCATGTCGATGGCGATATCGCAGACGTTCGTCGTCACGGGCGTTCCGTCGGGATTCACGTAGGGCTTGAATTCGTCGAAATCCACCTTCTGCACGACCACGTTGTCGATCGCCGCCTCGCCCGAAAACTTCAGCGTGTTCACGGTGGGCGGGATTGCGGAAGCATCCGCGTTGTCCTTAGTGTAGCGCTTCACCTGGTTGGCCAGCGCATACCAGGCGCCGCCGCCCGTTTCGTCGCTGTCCGCCTTGTTGAAGCCCTTGGCCGTCACGCACGGATCGCCGTCGACGCTCACGCGGCACGTGTTGTGGTCGTAGTCGATCAGCAAGGTCACGCGGATCCAGCTGCCCGTCGTCACGCTCTTGCCCAACGGAACCCACTGGAGGTTGGC
>JAKSOX010000254.1 GCA_024405335.1 Kiritimatiellia bacterium | reverse complement strand
CAGTCAGGCACGTGCGGTCGGCATGGTTCCGGCGGATATCACTCGCGCGATCTCAGAGGTGCGTGGCGAGCGTCGTGCCCGGAGGACGCGGGCGTGAGAGCCGTCTTGGACACGAACGTCGTGATGAGCGCCATCTTCTTCGGAGGGGATCCGAAGGCGATTGTCCGAGCGGCCGTGTCAAAGCGGGTCGAGCTTGTTGCGACAAAGGCGGTGCTTGCGGAGTATCACGAGGTTGCAGAGAGACTTAATGAGCATTATCCAGCAGTTTCATTCCGGCGACCGCTGGCGATTCTTGAAAGCATCGTGAAGCTTGTGCGTCCAGCGACCTTGGGCGGTGCTGTTTGCCGCGATCCCGACGACGATGCGATCATTGCCTGTGCCTTGGGCGGCAAGGCGAAGATTATTTGCAGCGGAGATGATGACCTGTTGTCGCTGAATGGCTTTCGCGGTCTGGAAATTCTGAAGCCCCGAGAGTTCAAGACGCGCTATTTGACACGGTAGATTATGTCATTGACATGAAAAGAACGGGATTCCTCGGAAGCTTTGGATGTGCGTTCAAGGGTATCGCGGTTACGATTCGCGGCGAGCGCCGGGAAGGGCGTTGCCGTGCGAATCGATCCCAATCGTCCGCAGTCAGTCGCCACGGCAGAGGTGTTGCCAGACATGAGCTACTATATTAATGCTACTATGTCAATAAGCTCTGGCCCTTATGCCGGAACTGGCGTTTGGCTGAAAGGAATGAAAATGAAATTCGTTGTGTCGGCGGTGGCGTCTTTGGCGGCGATGGCCGCGTTCGCATCCGAAACGGCGCCGCGGACCGCCGGGCCGCGCACGCCGCTGACGCTGGCCGTTTCGGCGGCCCCGGCGGCCCCCGCGCCGATCAACGTCGACAACGGCCGGCAGCTGTTCGTGGACGATTTCCTGATCGCGGCCACCAACGGCGTCGTCCGGCATTGGGACGAGCCGGTCAAGGCGCCGTCGCCGGTCGTCCGGCCGACGGACGAGGCGGCGGGGCGGATCGCGGGCTGCACGGTGGCGACGGACGGCGGACTTTGGTGGGACCCGAAGCTCGGCAAGTACCGCCTCTGGTACGAAACCGACTGGGCGGGGAATCTCCGTTACGCCGAGTCGCGCGACGGGCTGGAATGGGAACGCCCGGACCTCGGCCGGGTCAAGGGGACGAACCGCGTGTTCGGCGACGACGTCGAACGGCTCAACCGGTCGCTGGACAGCTGGAGCGTGTGGCCGGACTACGCGGCGGCGGATCCGTACGCGTGCTGGAATCTGCTCGTGTCCGCGCCGGGCGGCATCACGCCCGACACGATGTGGACGTCGGCGGACGGACGCACCTTCCGCAAACTCGGCGTCGCCGGCTACAGCGGCGACCGGACGACGATGCACTTCGACGCGATTCTGGGCAAGTGGGTGTTTTCGCTGCGCGATTTCCGTCCGCCGCTCGGACGGTCGCGCCGGTTCCACGCGCAGACGGCGTTCCGTCCGGCGGCGAAGCCCTACGGCTTTCCCTACGGAAAGAACGCGCAGCCGACGGGAACCGTGGAGGCGGTGAAGTGGACCGAGCTGGACGCGCTCGGCTACGGTCCGCGCGAGTCGCTCTACAACTTCGACGCGGTTCCCTACGAGTCGCTGACGCTTGGCGTGATGGAGGTGCTGCACAACACGCCGAACGACAACTTCGATTCGCAGTGCGCCGGGCTTCCGAAGCAGACCTCGTTGCGCTTCGCCTTTTCGCGCGACGGACGCACGTTCTCCGCCGCGCCCGATTCGGCGCTGAAACCGTCCGGCTGGGGCAGCGGCAAATGGGACACGGGCTACCTTTCGGCGATGGGCGGCATTTGCACGGTCGGCGAAAACACGCTGCGCTTCTACTATTCGGCGCTGCGTGGCGACGCGGCGCTGCGGCGCGGGAAAGTCGGCGTGCAGCCCATGCACCGCCAGGGCATGTATTTCAACGGCTCGATCGGATATGCGACGCTGCGCCGAGACGGCTTCGCGGGACTTGTCGCCGATGGCGAAGGCGAGGTGACGACGCGCCCCGTCGTTTTCTCCGGAACGCATCTTTTCGTCAACGCCGAATGCCTGTTCGGCGAGGTCGAGGCGGAGATTCTGGACGGGGAGGGAGCGCCGATTCCGGGTTTCTCCGCCGCCGACTGCCGCGGGCTTCGCTTCGTCGACTCGACGAAACGCGCGCTTGCGTTCCGCGGCGGCGACCTTTCGTCCCTGTCCGGCCGCGCCGTGAGCATTCGCTTCCGCCTCCGGTGCGCGACGCTTTATTCGTTTTGGGTTTCGCCGTCGTCGCGCGGCGAGTCGCGCGGGTTCGTCGCGGCGGGCGGTCCGGATTATCCGGGCCTTCGCGATTTGTGACGGCGACCCCCATGCCTGGGCGCTTTGACGGCACGTGGCATTTCCCACGCTTCGCGGAGCGAAGCGGGCGTGACGTGGCACTGGTGGGCGCATTTCGCCGCCCGGCGCAATCGCAAATGGCCAAAAATCCGCTTTCTTTTTTGGTCGCGCCTGTGATACAATGTGCGGCGTTCGGGCGAAAGTCCGGATGACATAGGCCGGGAACTGACGG
>JAKSOX010000253.1 GCA_024405335.1 Kiritimatiellia bacterium | reverse complement strand
ACGCCTGGCCGTTCGCCATTTTGCGCAGCTACGGGAGCCATGCGTCCAATCCGCGCTTCACCGAGCGCGTGTTCGCCGCCCAGGAACGCCACCCCGGCCTGATCGAGGAAATCTGGTTCAGCGGCGGCGCCCGGGACAATTTCGCCGCGCCGGAGGAGTTCGGCGCCGGCGCCGCAAGGGACAACCTGTCCGCCCGCGCGCGCTGCGAAAAGCTCGGCATCGCCTTTTCCTACCAGCAGGGCGTCACGCTCAACCACGATCCGGACGACCGGCCGCATCCCGGCTTCCCGGACGACTGCTGGGCCGTGGACCGCGCGGGCAAAATCCGCAAGGGGCTTTTCTGCTGCACGTCGCCGTTCGCGCGCGACTACGCTTTCCGGAAGGCGTCCGCGATCCTGGCCGCGCTCAAGCCGGATTCGTATTGGCCGGACGACGACCTGCGCCTGTCCAAACTCGGCTGGAGCCGTCCGAACCTGTGCTTCTGCGACCGGTGCCTGAAGCTCTTTTCGGGAAAGACGGGCCGCGCGTTCACGCGCGAAACGCTGCTCGCGGCGCTGGACGGCCCGAAGGCCGAGGCGTCCGTGCGCCGCGCCTGGAGCGAATTCAACGGCGAACAGCTCGGCGAATACGCGAAGTCCTTCCGCAAAGCGGTGGACGCCGCTTCCCCGAAGACGCGCCTGGGCATCCAGATCGCGCTTTCGGCGAACACGATCGACGGCGATTCGTGGAAGACGGTGCTCGAAGCGTTCGCGGGCCCCGGCGGCAAGGCGGGCACGCGCCCCGGCGGCCTCCACTACACGGACCGCGCACCGCGCGAAATGCTCGCGAAGATGGATCTCGTCGCGCGCGAAGCGGCGCGTTCTGGCGATCTGCCGTGTTGCGGGCAGATCTGCTACGAAATCGAAAACTGGCCGCACGTGGGCGCGAACAAGAATCCGAACGCGATGATGGCCGAGTGCGCGCTCGCGATCGCCGTCGGCTGCGATTCGATCGCGCTGTACTGGGGCGCGGACCAGAACGGCCAGGCGGACGCCAACTACGACTACTGGTTCGACTGCGTTGCGAAGTGGAAGCCGTTCTGGCTCGCCGCGCGCGACGCGTTCCGCGGCGCGAAGCTGGGCGGTTTGGCCACGTACCACGGTTCCAATTTCTTCGCGACGCCCGGTTGGGCGTGGCACGACAGCTCCGGCATCCAGAAGCTCGCCGAAAACGCCGTGCCCTGGACGGTGGCGGAAGCCGCGCCGTGCGCGTGGCATCTCGACGCGACGGCTCTGGAAACGCTGGGCGCGGACGATCTGCCGAAGGTGTTCGCGAAGCCCGTGTTCGTGGACGCGGCGACGTTCCAGGCGATCAAGGAGAAATTCCCGTCGCTCGCGTTCACGAAGAAACTGGACGTGCGCTTCCTTTCGGGCGAACGCGCGTTGGCGACGGCGGTCCGTTCGGCCGGCTACGAAACGTTTCCGTCCGGACTCAAGGCGGAAGGCGTCCGGGCGCTGCTCTTCCCGCGCGCGGCGGACGTGCGGACGTTCAGCGGGATGACGGCGGACGCCAAAGCCGCGGGCACGGCGCTGGTGCCCACGGAATTCGGCGGCAAGGTGGTGGTGGCGCAGTACGCGACCTTCGGCCACCCGCACTTTTTCTGGCCGGACGGCCGCCGCCGCGCGGCGCTTGACGCGCTCGACGCGGCCGTGCCCGGCAAGATGCCGGCGCGTCTCCTCACGGACGGCTATTCCGTGGTCGTCGCGTGCCGCGTGCGCGCGGACGGTTCGCCGGCGGGCGTGATGCTCTTCAATCTGGGCGCGGGCGAGACGCAGCCGCTCGAACTCGCGCTGCGCGGCGGCGCGGCGTCGTGGAGCGTGCTCGCGCCGGGCGCGAAGGCGGCGGAGCCGCTCTCGCGCGTCGGCGGCGCGGAAGGGGAAACCGTGGTGCGCGTGCCGCCGATGGCGGCCCTCGCGCCGGTGCTGATCGTTCCCGCGCTTTGAGCTTTTGCCTCGACGTGGTATAATGCCGCCCATGAACAACTGGATCGACTTGACCATCATCGCCGTCTACCTCGTGGGGGTGACGCTTTTCGGCTGTTCGTTCGTCTTCAAAAAGGGCGCGAACGACGCGGGCACCTTCATGACCGGCGGCGGCAAACTGCCCACGTGGGCGATCGCGCTTTCCGTGTTCGCCACGCACGTGTCGTCGATTTCGTTCCTCGCGTTGCCCGAAGGCGCCTACGGCACGAACTGGTGGGGCTGGGTCAATTCGCTCACCGTGCCGCTCGCGACGCTGGTGGCGGCGGTTTGGTTCGTGCCGTTCTACCGCAAGTCCACGAGCGTGTCCGCGTATTCGTTTCTCGAGAAACGTTTCGGCACGTGGGCGCGCGTGTACGCGAGCGCGTGCTTCCTGGTCATGCAAAGCGCGCGTTCCGGCATCATCCTGCTGCTGCTGGCGATTCTCGTGAACCAGCTGTTCCCGGTGTTCTCGTACGAATCGATCATCGTCGGCACCGGCGTGGCGACGCTTTTCTATTCCATGCTCGGCGGGTTTTCGGCCGTGGTGTGGGCGGACGCGATCCAGTCGCTCATCCTCATCGGCGGCACGCTCGTGTGCGTCGC
>JAKSOX010000252.1 GCA_024405335.1 Kiritimatiellia bacterium | reverse complement strand
GGTTCCAGCTCGGTGCCGGCGCACGTCGAGATGATGGGCCTCATCGGCATGGGCAACAACCCGATGGTCGGCGCGACCGTGGCCGTGGCCGTGGCCGTCGAGGAAAGCTTCAAGAAGTAAGCGCCGCCGTTCGCGCGAATGGGCCGATCCGCGTTTCGCGGGTCGGCTTTTTTTTCCGCGGAGCGCCTTTGTGGTATAATTCCCCGCCAGCCATGTTAAGAAACCTCACCGCCATTTATTTCCATCGCGAGAACCGGTGCGACGCGCGCCGTCTGCCGGTGGTGGAATACGCTTTGGCCGACGCATTCCGCGACTTCTGCCGCGAAACGTTCGACGTGGATTCCCCGCTCGACTACCCGCCCATGAAGCTCGTGGTGGTCACTTCGCCGACGGCGCTCGCGAAGGCGCTGTTCACGAGCGACGGTCCGCGCGGCGTCCTCACGGACCACGGCCGCGCCTGCTGCCTGTTCCTCGTGGACGACGAGCTGCTCGAGTCGTTTGTCGACGGCCGTCCGCTGCGCGCCTGGCTGCGGTTGTTCTTTCCCGCGATTCCGCGCGTGGTGCTCACGCGCCCCGGCCACGCCGAGGTGGCGCTCCCCGCGCGTCGCTGGGTGAAGAAGGAGGCGTCGGTGTTCGAGCGCGCCACCAAGAGCCACCACGAGCGCATCGTGCACCTTTTCAAAAGCTTCTGGCTGCCGCGTTTTTCGACGGCGCTGCGCCAATACGTGAAGGTGAAGGCCGGCACGAACTGGCACACGCCCGGCCACAGCGGCGGGCGCGCGTTCGCCAGTTCGCCGTTTTTGCGCGGTTTCCACGACGCCTTTGGCGACACCATCTTCCGCACCGACCTTTCCGTGTCCGTGGAGTCGCTGGGCGATTTGTCCAGCCCGGAGGCGCGCACGCCGCTTTCCGAAGCCCAGCGCATGACGAGCGAGATCTTCGGCACGGCGCAGAGCCGCTACATCACGAACGGCACGTCCACTTCGAACAAGGCGATGCTGATGACGCTGCTGCGGCCTGGCGAGGTGGTGCTGGTGGACCGCAACTGCCACAAGAGCGTGCACCACGCGGTGGTCACTTCGGGCGCGGTGCCGCGCTATCTGCCGGCGCGCTGGAACGCGACGCTCGGCGTGTGGGGGCCGGTGGCGCTCGAGGACGTGCGCGCGGAGTTGCGCGCGTCCGACGATTGCGGCGAAAAGCCGCGGCTGCTCGTTCTCACCACCTGCACCTACGAAGGCGTGCTCTACCCCGTGTGGGAAATCGCCCGGGCGTGCGAGAAGGCGGGCGTGCTGTTCTACGCGGACGAAGCATGGGCGGCGCATCTCAATTTCCATCCGTTCTACACGTTCGGCCGCGGCAAGGACGACGTGGTGCGCTACAACGCCGTGAGCGAAACGGACGGCGCGCATTTTTCCGTGCAGTCCACGCACAAGACGCTTTCCGCGTTTTCGCAGGCGTCGATGATCCACGTGTCGACGCGCTTCAAACGTCTGCTGGAAGAGGATTCGTCGCCCGCGTTCCGCTGGCTGCGGCGGCGTTTCGCGTTGCACGGTCGCGGCAGCTACGAAAAGTTTTCTCACGACCTGCACGAGTTCCTGCGCTACTGGCATTCGACGTCGCCGCACTATCCGTTCCTGGCCGCGCTCGACGTGGCTGGCGTGCAGATGCGGCTCGAAGGCATGAAGCTCGTGGACGAGCGTTTGCGTTGGGCGGCGGCGTTCCGCAAGCGCGTGGCGGAGGCCTGCGGTCGGCCCGAAAACGAATGCTTCGCCGGACTCGAGGAAATCGCGGGCCGCGGCGTGGACTGGCGAGCGGCGGGCTACATGAAGGATCCGCTCAAGATCGTGCTGATGCTGCGTTCGCCCAAGGCCTGCGCACAGTTCCGCAAGGCGCTTCTCAAGGCGCACATCCAATGGGAGAAGGCCACGGCCGCCACGATCCTGTTCCTCGTGACGGCCGGCAGCGCGGAAGAGCATTTCGAATACCTTTTCCGCGTATGCCGCGAATTCAGGCATTTGATCGGTTCGCCCGCCAAACACGCCGGCGCGGGCGAAGCTCGGGCCGTGCGCGAGGCCGTTTCGGGGCAGGCCGAAGTGCTGCCGCACGACGCCGCGCTGTGCGACGGCGAACTGGTGACGCTGGACGAGTCGGCGGGGCGCGTCGCATCCCAGTTCCTCGTGCCGTACCCGCCGGGCGTGCCGGTGTTCATTCCGGGGCTCAGGATCACCAAGGCGATGGTGAAGCTGGTGCTCGACGTGATCGCCTCGGAGGGCGTGGACGCCGTGCACGGGCTCTTCTGCCGGGGCGGACACGCGCCGTATTTCGTGGAAGTGCTGAACAAGGATGAAGAAGCCCGCGTGCGGAAGCTTGCGCATCGGGCGGGGTCGATGCGCTGAAACACGGTTTTGCATCGGACGCGTGCATTCACCCGCTCGTCGGTTTTTGTGCTATAATTGGCGGCGAAATGCAAAAGCGAAACATTGCCCCAAGACTCGAAAACTCGTCCCGACGTCCGGACCGCGCGGGCGCGCCCGCGCGCGGCCGCGGAAAACCATCCGAAAAGAAAGCGCTCGTGAAGGGCAGGACGGCGAAAGAGGACGTGCTCGCCGTGATGCGGGCGTACGAACTGC
>JAKSOX010000251.1 GCA_024405335.1 Kiritimatiellia bacterium | reverse complement strand
TCGCGGATGCCGGCGGAATCCTTCAGCACCTCGCGCGTGAAACCGCTCACCTCGATGGGGGCGATGCCTTTCTCTTCGAGCATCTTGTTCGCCGCCGCGACGAAATCGGCCACGTCCTGGTCCGTCATCGTCTTGTCCGCCTGGACGTCGCGCAACTGGCTTTCGAGCGTCGCCTTGTAGCGGCCGAGTTTCTGGAGTTCTTCGCGCGTCTGGCGGAACACGGCGCACACGTCTTCGCCGTTTTCGTACATCTTCTTGAGTTCGGCCTTCGCGGCGGCGACGCGCTCCTTCACTTCGCGGATTTCCTGCGAATCGTCCGGATCGATTTCAATCGGCTCCTCCAGGGATTTCTTGAAATCCTCGAGGAACGACTCGTCGTATTTCAGATCGCCCACGAACATCGTGCCGAACGGCGCGGTGAGGTACGTGGAAATGTGGTTGTCGCTGCGGGCCTTGAAGATTTCGTATTTCCCTTTCACGCGCGCGACGCGGTTCGTGATCATCCGCACGGGGCGTCCAGTGATCGTGAGCCGCACCTTCTTCGGCGGTTCCGCTGGCTTCGCCTCGGCCGCAGGCGGCGGTGCGGGCGGCGGCGGTTCCACCGCCTTCCGCACCGCGTTGGTGACGAGCACGGGTTTGTCCGGCACCAGTCGCTTGGGCGGCGCTTTCGTTTCGGCGAACGGCTCTTCGGCCGCGCGCGGTTCGGGCGTTTCGCCCATTTTGCCGCCGAAATGCCACGCCACGCCGCAGGCGATCGCCACCACGATCAATCCGGCCCAAAGGCCGCGTTTGGCGGAAGGCGGACGCGCGCCGGCGTCCTGCCGGGCCGCCTGCTCGCGATCCGCCGCCGTCGCCTCGTGGACGGAAATCGGCGACACGCCACGGGCGCGGAGCTTGGCCAGCGCGTCGGCGCGGTTCTCCGCCTCGACCAGTTCCGTCGCGGGGGCGCCGGTGCGGGTGCGGTATTGGCATGCGAACGTCATGGGCGGCACCTCCTCAACGCGCGTTCAGTTTTTCCTGCGGTTCGAGCTTCGGCGCGTCCATCAGGCGGAACTCGCCGGGCCCGAGCGCGATGAAGTCCTTTTCGCCGAACCAATGGAGCACGCACTTGCGCTCGTTCTTCGGATCCATGTTCATCAGGCAGATCTTTCCCGCGTCCGGAAAATAGGAATAGGAAATGAAGTCGCAGTCGGCGTCCGGCTTCACGAAGTCAGGACCCGAAATCCACACGTTGCCGTGCGAGATGCGCATCACGTAGGCGTAAAGTTCGCCCATGAGGCCCTTGTCCACGTAGTTGGAGCCCGCGCCGAAGTCGCGGTTGCACGCGGCGGGATACGCCCACGTGTTCACGAAGAACACCTCGCCCTTGCCGTTCTTGCAGCGCACCACCACGGGGCGGAACTGTTCGTCGTCCGCCGCCAGCGTTTCGTAGTTTTCCTTCGGGCCCGTGAACTCCAGATCGCCCAGCGGCTGGGACATGATTCCCCAACGGCGCGGGGCGGCGAAACCGAGGCAGTTCTTCTCGAGCGAATTGCCCGTTGCCCAGTAGAACCGCGGTCCCTTGCCCTTCACCTTGATCCCGCACAGTTCGCTGAAATCGCCGCCGTTGACGAGGTCGGACGGCTTGAAGTTCGAGTAGTTGCGGTTCAGGTCGCACGAAAGGTGCGGCAGCGAAATGACGAGCCGCCCGCCGCCCTTCACGTAGTCGCACAGGATTTGGTACTGCTTTTTCGAGCAGGTGTTCCAGCCCGCGAAGATGAGCGCCTTGTAGTTCTTGAGCAGATGGTCGGCGGTGACGTTGTCGTAGGCGAAGGACACCACGTCGACCTGGCCGTAGGGCGTGCCGCCGAAGCGGTTGTTGCAGTCCGGCCAGGTGATGTCCTTCGGCATCGGCCACACGATGCTTTCCAGCAGCATCCAGCTCTGCTCCGGCAGACCCATGTACCATTGCACGTCCTTGTCCGCGAGGTCGTAGGCGTTCGCGATGGCGTAGCCGGGCACGTCGTCGCCGCCCCAGAGGTCGAAATTGCCTTTCGCGATGGCGAACGGCGCTTCGGGCTGGCCGAGCGGCGCCGGGTTCTCGCCGCAGAAGTCCGTGAACTCCGTGAGGATTTTGCGGTATTTCGTGGCGACCGGCGAACGGTAGTCGACGTAGGCGAACATCTTCTCGCCCTGCTTGCGGATGGGCTCGTAGAGTTCGGGCGTCATCTTCTGGTTGAGCCGCTTCTCGCCCGGCGTCTTGGGCATGAAGTGCTGCGGCTCGTCCGGCGCGAAAGACCCCTGGCACGTCCAGTTGCCGGATTCGTTGATGAGCATCTTCGCGCCGTCGAGGTACTTGAGTTTGAGCGCCCAGTCGAGGCACGCCATCTTGTAGGGATTCGTGCGCGGCAGGTAGCTGTACCAGTCGTGCGCGAGGTGCGAACCCCAATACGGCAGGTCGTACTGGCGGCAGAGTCCGCGCGCGAGCGCCGACGACCGGTGCATGTTGACGAACGGGAAATCCTCGACGAGCGGGATTTCCGTGCCGGCCAGCACTTCGTAGTCGAAGTAGAAGTGCCCGCCGGTGGACATCACCGTGCCCCAGCCGTTGGCGTGCATTTCCTTCACGTGGGCGTGGGCGCGCGCCACCAGATCGTCCGCCAGCGACTTCAGGTTCGTCGCGCCGCGCGC
>JAKSOX010000250.1 GCA_024405335.1 Kiritimatiellia bacterium | reverse complement strand
TTCGAAGGCGGCGCCGCGAAGGGCGCGGTGTCCACGCCCGTGGGCGGCACGTTCATCTTCGGCGGCAAAAGCGCGCCGCTCAAGCCCGGCGTGAACCGCTTGTGAAATCCGCGGCGGACGAAACGGCGGGAACCGTCGCGCCGGTTGGAACGCGGCGTTCCGCATTTGCGGGGCGCCGCATTTCCTGTTGCGCGCGTCGGGGTGGTTTGGTATAATTCGGCATCGATTTCGACAAGTGTTTTCCATTTGAAAAGAGCCATCATGAAGCGTGCAGACGTGGACAAAGTTTTGATCATCGGATCGGGGCCGATCGTCATCGGCCAGGCGTGCGAATTCGACTATTCCGGGACCCAGGCGTGCAAGGCGTTGCGCGCCTGCGGATACAAGGTGGTTTTGGTCAATTCCAACCCAGCCACCATCATGACGGATCCCGTGATGGCCGACGCGACGTACATCGAGCCGCTCAACGAGGAGCGTCTCGAGCAGATCATCGCCAAGGAGCGTCCCGACGCGCTGCTGCCGAACCTCGGCGGGCAGACGGGCCTGAACCTTTCGATGGAGCTTTCCAAGAAGGGCATTCTCGACAAGTACGGCGTGAAGGTGATCGGCGTCAACCTGGATGCGATCGAGCGCGGCGAAGACCGCGAAGTGTTCAAGGAAACGATGCGCAAGCTCGGCATCGACACCCCGCGTTCGGGCATCGTCCATTCGGTGGAAGCGGCCGAAAAGCTCGTGAAGGAGGAAATCGGCTTCCCGGTGGTGGTGCGTCCCGCCTACACGATGGGCGGTTCGGGCGGCGGTTTCTGCTACAACGTGGAAGAGCTGCGCACGATTTGCGCGCGCGGTCTCGACGCCTCCCTCACGCACCAGTGCCTGATCGAAGAGTCCATTCTCAACTGGGAAGAGCTCGAAGTCGAAGTCGTGCGCGACGCCAAGAACCAGATGATCGCGGTGTGCTTCATCGAAAACGTCGACGCCGTTGGCGTGCACACGGGCGACAGCTTCTGCGCCGCGCCGTTCCTCACGATTTCAAAGGAGCTCGAGCAGAAGCTCCAGCGCGACGCGTTCCGGATCGTGGAGGCGATCGGCGTGATCGGCGGCTGCAACGTGCAGTGGGCGCACGACCCGAAGACGGACCGCGTGGTGATCATCGAGATCAATCCGCGCACTTCGCGCTCTTCGGCGCTCGCTTCGAAGGCCACGGGGTTCCCGATCGCGCTCGTGTCCGCCAAGCTCGCGGCCGGCATGACGCTCGACGAAATGCCCTATTGGCGCGACGGTTCGCTCGAAAAGTACACCCCGGACGGCGACTACGTGGTGCTCAAGTTCGCGCGCTGGGCGTTCGAGAAGTTCCGCATGGTCGAGGACAAGCTCGGCACGCAGATGAAGGCCGTGGGCGAGGTGATGTCCATCGGCAAGAACTACAAGGAAACGCTGCAGAAGGCGATCCGCGCGCTCGAGCGCGGCCGCGCGGGCCTCGGTTTCGCCAAGGACTTCCACGAGAAATCGCTGGACGAGCTGCTGAAACTGCTCGCCACGCCGAATTCCGAGCGCCACTTCCAGATGTACGAAGCGCTCCGGAAGGGCGCCACGGACGAGCAGATCTTCAGGTTCACGGGCGTGAAGGGCTGGTTCGTGCAGCAGATGCGCGAACTCGTCGAAGAAGAGGAGCGCATCCTCCTGCACAAGGGCGGTTTCCTGCCGGACGACATGCTCGTGCAGGCTAAGAAGGACGGCTTTTCCGACAAGTACCTTTCCCAGCTGCTGGGCGTGCCCGAGAAGGACGTCCGCGCGCAGCGCAAAGGGCTCGGCTGCGTCGAAACCTGGCATCCCGTGCCAGTTTCGGGCGTCGAAAACGCGGCCTACTACTATTCGACCTACAACGCGGAAAAGAACGAAGCGCCGATTTCCGCCAACAAAAAGAAGGTGCTCATCCTCGGCGGAGGGCCGAACCGCATCGGCCAGGGCATTGAGTTCGACTACTGCTGCACGCACGCGGCCATGGCCATGCGCGAGCAGGGGTACGAGACGATCATGGTGAACTGCAACCCCGAGACGGTTTCGACGGACTACGACACGTCCGACAAGCTCTACTTCGAGCCGGTGACGGTCGAGGACGTCCTGCAGATCTACGAGGCCGAAAAGCCCATGGGCATCATCGTGCAGTTCGGCGGGCAGACCCCGCTCAACATCGCGCGCGGGCTCCAGGAGGCGGGCTGCAGGATCCTCGGCACGTCCGTCGATTCGATCGATGACGCGGAGGACCGCGATCTCTTCCATTCCATCATGGACAAGCTCGGCATCCCGATGCCGGAGTCGATGATGGCGAGCGACATCGACGGCGCCTTGAAGTGCGCCGCGAAGCTCGGCTATCCGCTCATCATCCGTCCGAGCTTCGTCCTCGGCGGACGCGGCATGGAGGTCATCTACGACGAGATCATGCTGCGCGAGTACGTGGCGAAGGCGGTCGGCGTGACGCCGGACCGTCCGCTCTACCTCGACCGCTTCCTCTGCCACGCGATGGAGTGCGAGGCGGACGCGCTGTCCGACGGCACGGACGTCTTCATCCCGGCGATCATGCAGCACATCGAGCTCGCGGGCATCCACTCCGGCGACTCCGCCTGCGTGCTGCCGCCCGTGACGATCCCCGAGGACGCGAAGGCGACGATTCTCGACTACACGCGCAAGATCGCGAACGAGCTCAAGGTCGTCGG
>JAKSOX010000025.1 GCA_024405335.1 Kiritimatiellia bacterium | reverse complement strand
ACTACTTCCAGCACTGGCTGGAGATGGAGCGCACCTCGGCCGACGCGACGAAGCTCCCGAAGATCTACTTCGTGAACTGGTTCCGCAAGGGCGACGACGGCCGCTTCATGTGGCCGGGCTTCGGCGACAACAGCCGCGTCCTCAAGTGGATCTGCCAGCGCATCGAGGGCCAGGTCAAGGCCAACGAGACGGCGATCGGCAACCTGCCGTTCGCGAAGGACGTCGACCTCGCCAACAACGACGAAAAGGCGAAGTTCCACGTCGTGAAGGCCGACCTCGAGGCAATCCTGAAGGTCGACGTCGAGGGCTGGAAGAAGGAAATCGCCACGATCGGCGCTTCCTACGACGAGTACGACGCCAAGGCCTCCAAGGACGCGGCCGTCAAGTCCGCGACGGCCAAGCGCGTGCCGAAGGCCCTCCGCGACGTCCTTGCGACGGTTACGGCCGCCCTCAGCAAGTAAACGGCAATGGCGAAGACCAAACTCGCCATTGTCGGCGCGGCGGGACGCATGGGCCAAATGCTCGCGCGTCTCGCCGTTCCCATGTCGGACGTGGAAGTCGTCGCGCGCGTGGACGTGGCGGACGGCTTCGACGCCGCCGTGCCCGCGGGAACGGACGCCGTGATCGACTTCTCGTTCCACGCGGCCGCGCCCGCCAACGCGCGGCGCGCCGCCGAAATCGGCGCGGCGTACGTGCTCGGCACCACCGGGCTCTCGGCCGAAGAACAGGCCGCCGTCGACGCGGCCGCCGCCGCGGTTCCCGTGGTGCAAAGCGGCAACTACTCCCTGGGCGTGAATCTCCTCGTGGAGCTCGTGAAGCGGGCGGCGCAGGTGCTCGGGAAGGAATACGACGTGGAAGTGGTGGAAATGCACCACAAGCACAAGAAGGACGCGCCTTCGGGCACGGCCCTCATGCTGGCGCGCTCGGTCGCCGAAGGCCGCGGCGTGAAACTCGAAGATTGCGTGTGCCACGGGCGCGAAGGCATGGTGGGCGAACGCCCCGAAGGGGAAATCGCCGTCCACGCGCTGCGGGGCGGTTCCGTGGTGGGCGACCACGTCGTGATGTTCGCCGGCGACGTGGAGCGCGTGGAGCTCGTCCACAAGGCCCAGTCGCGCGAGGCGTTCGCGGCCGGCGCCATCCGGGCGGCCTTGTGGGCCGTGGGCCGGAAGCCGGGAAAATACGCCATGCGCGACGTGCTCGCGGTTTGATTTTCAAGGAGGATTCCATGAACACGGTTCTCATCGGTTCGCAGTGGGGCGACGAAGGCAAGGGAAAAGTCATCGACGTGCTCACCGACAAAGCGGACTTCGTGGTGCGCTACCAGGGCGGTTCCAACGCCGGCCACACCGTGATCGCCGAAGGCAAGAAGCGCGTGCTGCGCCTCATTCCCTCGGGCATTCTGCACGAAGGCAAGACGTGCGTGATCGGCAACGGCGTGGTGATGAATCCGCTCGACCTCATCGAGGAAATCGAGCAGATGCGCGCCAGCGGCGTCGAGCCGAAGGGACGTCTTTTCATTTCCACCCGCACGCAGATGGTGATGCTCTACCACCGCGCGCTCGACAAGGCCGAAGAGGCCGCGCGCGCGCCGGCGAAGAAAATCGGCACCACTGGTCGCGGCATCGGCCCCGCCTACGCGGCGAAGGTGAGCCGCACCGGTTTCCGCTGCGGCGACATGCTCGCCGGGAACTTCCTCGAGAAGGTGCGCGAGCAGGTGGCGGACACGAACGCCAAGCTCAAGATGCTCCGGCAGGAGCGCGTGGACGAAGGCGACGCGCTCGAGGTGCCCGGCTGCACGATCAAGGACTACCAGCTCGATCCGGACGAAATCGTGGCGATCTACAAGGCCGCCGCCGAAAAGCTCGCGCCGTACGTGAAGGACACCGTGCCGATGCTCCACAAGGCGAAGGCGGAAGGCAAGTCCATTCTGCTCGAAGGCGCGCAGGGCACGATGCTCGACGTCGACTTCGGCACCTATCCTTTCGTCACCAGCTCGAACCCGACTTCCGGCGGCGCCTGCATCGGGTCCGGCCTTTCCCCGCGCGACGTCGACCGCGTGGTGGGCGTGATCAAGGCGTACACGACGCGCGTCGGCGCGGGTCCGTTCCCCACGGAACTCTACAACGCCGAGGACAAGCTGGGTCCGGACGGCAAGCTCATGGCCGAGCGCGGCCACGAATTCGGCGCTGTCACGAAGCGCCCCCGCCGCACCGGCTGGTTCGACGCGGTGGTCGCGCGCTACGCGCAGCAGGTGAACGGCGTGGACTACTGGGCCCTGACGAAGCTCGACGTGCTCGACCCGTTCCCGAAAATCAAGATCTGCGTCGCGTACGAACTCGACGGCCGGACGATCGACTACGTGCCCACGTCGGCGGACGACCTCGCCCGCGTGAAGCCCGTGTACGAGGAGATGGACGGCTGGGCGTGCGAAACGTCCAACGTCACCCGCATCGAGGACCTTCCGCCCAAGGCGAAGGCCTACGTGGACCGTCTGGTGGAACTTTCCGGCGGCAAACTGGGCATCCTTTCCATCGGCCCGGCGCGCGAAAGCACGCTGCGGATCGCGCTTTGATTTCCGCATGGACTGCGGCATCCGCCATTTGGCCGTGATCATGGACGGCAACGGAAGGTGGGCGCAAGCCCGCCGCAAGCCGCGTCTTGCCGGACACAAGGCCGGCGCCGACACGCTCGACCGCGTGATGCACTGGTGCCGCGAAGCCGGCATCCGCCACCTCACCGTGTATGCGTTTTCCACCGAAAACTGGAAGCGCTCGAAGGCGGAGGTGTCGGGATTGATGAAACTGCTCGGCACCTACTTGCGCACGAAGGAAAAGCAGCTCGTCGAAGACGGCGTCCGTTTCCGCGCGATCGGGCGCACCGCCGATTTGCCGCCAGCTCTCCAGAAGAAAATCGCCCTGGTCGAAGAAGCGACGAAGGGCGGCGAATGGAACCTCAACGTGGCGCTTTCCTACGGCGGCCGCGCTGAGATCGTGGACGCCGCCCGCAAGCTGGCCGATTCCTTCGCGGCGGACCCCGCCGCCCGCGCCGCGTTCGACGCCGACCCCGAGGCGGCGTTCGCCCGGCACCTCTACGCGCCGGACGTCCCCGACCCCGACCTGCTCGTGCGCACGAGCGGCGAACTGCGCGTTTCCAATTTCCTGCTTTGGGAAATCGCCTATTCCGAAATCTACGTGACGCCCGTGTTGTGGCCGGATTTCGACAAGGCGGAATTCGATAAGGCCCTCGCCGCGTACGCCAGCCGCGAACGCCGCATGGGCGGCCGCCTCAAACCGCAAAGGACAACATGAATCCAGTTCTCAAACGCACGCTGGCCGGGCTCGCCGTTGGCGCGGGCGTCGTGGGGCTGTTCCTCTACATGCCGCTGACGCTGTTCTTCCCGTTGCTGCTCGTGCTCACGATGCTCGTGCAGCTCGAGTTCTACCAGATGGCGAAGGCCTACGAACCCGTGACCGTTTTCGGTTTGCTGATGGGCGCCACGTGGATTTCCTGGACGGCCGCGACGCCCGCGGGGCATCCGCTCGTCGGGTTTCTCGTGCCCGGCGCCGTGTTCGGTTTCCTGTTGGCGTTTTTCGCGTTGTGCGTGCTGGTGCTTTTCCGCGCGCGCCACAAAAATCCCGTCGGCACGATCGCCTCCACGCTGTTCGGTTTCTTCTACGTGCCGTTTCTGACCTCGTTCTTCCTCCGCTTCGCGCAGCTCCAGGCGTCCGCGCCGTTCGGCATGCCCGCGTCCCGCGTGGGGTTCTACACGCTGTTCGCGTTGATCGCGGTCTGCAAGTTCTCCGACACGGGCGGGTTCGCGTTCGGGCTTTCCTTCGGCAAGCACAAGATGTGTCCGTCGATTTCGCCGAAGAAGTCCTGGGAAGGGCTGCTCGGATCGTGCGTGTTTTCCGCGGTCGCGGCGGCCGTGTTCCTCGCCGTCGCGCGCGCGTGCGGCTGGGGCGCCGCGTGCCCGTTGTGGGGCAAACTCACCTATCCCGCCGTTCTTGCCGGCGGCGCGTTTCTGGCGCTCGTCGCCACGGTGGGCGACTTGATCGAAAGCCGCATCAAACGCGAATGCGGCGTGAAGGATTCGAGCACGTTCCTCCCCGCCGGCATGGGCGGCTTCCTGGACGTGTTCGACTCCATCCTGTTCGTTCCGGCGATCGCGTACCCCGCGTTCCTGTGGGGGACCTTCGCCGCCTGAGGCGGCAAACGGCCATGCGCGTGACGGGCGGAGAGTGGCGGGGGCGGATCCTCGCGGTGCCGAAATCGCCGGACGTGCGACCCACGCAGGACCGCGTGCGCGAGGCGCTGTTTTCGATTTTGATGAACGAGGTGCCTGGCGCCAGGTTCCTCGACCTTTTCGCCGGATCTGGCGCCGTGGGCCTCGACGCGCTGTCGCGCGGCGCGGTTTCGGCCACGTTCGTGGAGTGCGACCGCCGCCACCTTGAATGTCTGCGCGCGAACGCCGCGTCGCTGAACGGCGCCGCGGCCAAATGCGAAATCGTCCAGGCGGACGCCTACCAGTGGATCGACTCCGCCGGCGCGGGGCGGCTTTACGACGTCGCCTTCGCCGATCCCCCGTACGCGCTGGGCGCCGAACGCGGCAGCGCCGACGTGCTCGAAGCGCTCGCGCGGGGCGACGTGGTGAGGCCGGGCGGCCTGTTCGTGGTGGAGAGCGCCGTTTCCCAGAGGGCCGAAGAGCACGCGCGGTGGGATCTCTGCCGCGACCGCGAATACGGCAAGACGCGCCTCGCGGTGTACAAGCGCAAGGCGTCATGAGCGGACGCCTGAAAGCGTGGTTTTTCCTGTTCCGGCCGTGGAGCTACACGGCGACGGCCGTGCCGTTCCTGTTCGCGCTCGCCTGGTGCGTTTCCGGCGGCGGGCGGCACGCCGGTTTCGCGTGCGATTTCGTCCGCTGGGGCGCCGGGTTCGCGGCCGGGATCCTGTTCCAGGCCACCGTGAACCTGCTGAACACGTGGGGCGACGAGCGCAGCGGCGTGGACGCCGTGCCCGGCGCGATCCGCACGACGCCGCAGGTGCACGACGGGCTCGTTTCCATGCGCGCGCTGCTGGCGGCGGCGCTCGGCTGCGCGTTCGCGGCGTCCGCGCTGGGAACGGCCCTGTGCTTTTTCCGCATCGGCGGCGCGTGGCACGTCAACGGACCGCTGCTCGCGCTGGGATTCGTCGGTTTCCTGGGCGCCACGAACTATTCCACGGGCGTCCGCTTCAAGTACCGCGGGCTGGGCGTGCCGTTCGTGGCGTTGCTGATGGGGCCGGTCGAAACCGCCGTGGCGTTGGCGCTGCTGTTTCCGAAGGGCGCGTTGGCGTGGACGTGCTGGCCGTTGCGGATGCAGCTGGCTTCGGCCGGGATTTTTCTGCTGCTCACGTTCCCGATCGCCGCGCTCGTGTGCGTGATCATGCACGGCAACGACATGCGCGACGTCCCCACGGACCGCGCGGCCGGCATCAAAACGCTCGCGTCCATGCTGGGGCCGCGGGGGGCGTTGCGCTTCTACGCCTTCTGCCACTACGCCGCCTACGCGGCGCCCGCGCTGCTGGCGTGGACGGTGGCGCGCTTCATGCTGCGTTCCGCGTATCCGGAATGGATTTTCGCGGCGCTCGCGTGCGCGCCGTTCTGCGTGCTGCCGATTTCCGCGAGGTCGGTCCGCCGCGCGCGGGACGCGTTCCTCGAAAACTCGCGCTGTCCGCCGTGGCGCGGCTTCGAGCGCGAATCCGGGAAAATCCACCTGCTCTTCGGCCTGTGCTACGCCGTGGCGTGGGCGGCGACGCGCGCGGCGCTTTCGAGGTGACGGACGATGGAAGCGCTTTTCGCCGACGTCGCCGCCGTCTACGACCGGATGAACCGCGTGCTTTCGCTGGGGCTCGACCGCGTTTGGCGCGAGCGCGCGGCGGCGTGCGTCGAAACGCCGCCCGGGCGCGTGCTCGACGTCGCGTCCGGCACGGGCGATTTCGCGTTCGCGCTCGCGCGCCGTTTCCCGTCGGCGGCGGTGGAAGGCGTCGATTTGACGCCCGCCATGCTGGAAATCGCGCGCGCCAAGGACGCCGCCGCGCGCGTGACGTTCCGCGTGGACGACGCGCAGCGGCTCGCCACCGCGGCGGATGCGTCGTGCGACCTGTGTTCCTGCGCGTTCGGTTTCCGGAATTTCCCGGACAAACGCGCCGCGCTCGCGGCGGCGGCGCGCGTGCTGGCGCCGGGCGGCGAATTGCTGGTGCTCGAGTTTTTCCGTCCCCGGAGCCGCGTGCTGGGACTGCTCACGGCGGCGTGGGTCGCGGCGCTCGCGCGGCTTTTCGCGCGCGGACACGCGGCCGCCTACGCGCATTTGCGCACGTCCATGCTGTCCACCGCGTCCGAGGAGGAGTTCGCGGCGATGGCGGCCGAGGCGGGCTTTGCGTTGCGCGCGCGCCGTTTTTTCTTCCCGTGCTGCACGTGCCTGGCGTTTCGGGTTCGGAAGTGAAGGACGTACCCACCAAACGGCGGGGTTGCGCGCCGGCGGCGTTTGTTCTATAATGCGTCGCCAAGGAGAACCATCACATGAAAAAGATCGTGCTTTCTGCCGCGGCGTGCTTCGCCGGGCTTGCGGTTCGGGCGGGCGTCCTCCATCAGGACAACTTCCGGTTCTATCCGGACCATCCGGACGCCTACGCCGACGATGAAGGCGTCATCGCCAACCAGGACGGCGTGTGGGACTTTTTCGCCGAGCTGAACTGCAAGCCGACGAAAGACCTGACGCTCATCAAGAAGGACGTGGAGTTGCCGAAGGAAGGCGCGAAGGCCGAGTTCGCGTTCGCGCTCAACTCGGCGGGCCAGAAGTGGGACAACAAGAAGAAGGTGTTGACCGAGAAGGGCGAACTCGCGACGTTCGACCTCGTTTTCAAGGACGCCGCCGGCAAGGAATGCCGCGTGACGATTTCGCCGGAAAAGTACGGTTCGATTGCGCACGAATTCATCCGCAACGGCGCCGTGACGCGGTTGGCGTTCACGCTCAAAGGCGCCGATCTCGAAATCCTGGCCGGTCCCGACCGCGGCGATTTGAAGACGGCGGGCCGCGAGAAGCTTTCGTTCGCGCCGGTCGCGTTCAACCTCGGCGTGAAGGCCGGGCAGAACGTTTCGTTCCGCCAGATGCGCGTGACGACGCTTGACGAGGCGTTCACGTCCTATCCGGTGGAAAAGCATTTCGCCGACTTCCGTTCGCTCACGCAGAAGATCGAGGGCGGCAAAACGGCGACTGGCGCCGAGAAAATCGAGGTTTCGGCCGCGAGCACCACTTTGAAGTTCCGCCTCAACGCGACCAACGGCGTCGTGAAGGTGTTCGGCTACAACAAGGCCGGCAAGGAAATCACGCGGGGAACCATTTCGGTCTGGAGCGGCGACAGCGGCATCTACACGCCGTTCGGCGAGTTCCACGTCAAACCGTCCGCAGCCGGCTACGCGGCGATGAGCGAGAGCGGTCCCGGCGGCTACGTTCCGCAGTGGACGGAAATCAAGCGCGAATGGGACCGCCTGCCGAAGGCGTCGGAGCACGTGTGCGAGTTCCGCCTCGAGCATCCGAGCGAATCCCGCTGGGACGTGTTCATCGACGGCAGCATCCGCACCACGGTTTGCCCGGGGGCGCGGACCAAGCCGGAGAACGTTCCCGTCCGCTACGTGTTCGAACCGGGCGCGGGCGTGAGCTACGCGGTGCTGGGCGACCGGGCCGAGGGCGTCGACGCGTCGCGCTTCGAGGTGATCGACCTCGCGTCCAACCCGAAGGCCAAGGCGATGGCCGACGGCCGGCTCAATGGCGTCGAGCCGGGGCTCAAGACGATCGAAGGCGCGCCGATCCGCATCGTGAAGCCGATGGATTCCGCCGACGTGGCGATTTGCAAATACGGCAAGGCCAACTGGGCGCTCGAGGTCGAGCAGTACCTTTCGCGTTCGCCGGCCTGGGGCTATCCGGCGGGAATCCATTTCCGGCTGCCCGCGGCGTTCTACCACACCGCGCACGTCGTGTTCGCGCTCGATCCCGACGCGAAGAAGGACAAGATCCTCACGGTGCGCCTCGGCATGTTCTCGAACTCTGGCGCCAACCGCTGCGGCGACGCGGTGGTCGACTTCACGAAGGGCGTGCCCGACACCTGCAAGAAGGTCGGCGAAGTCGTGGTGAAGGGCAAGACGCTGCCGGTCTACTACATGGCGGTGCCGCTCAAGCTCGGCGACGTGATGGACTTCGCGGCGGGCCACAACTTTGGGGGCGAAATCCGTCCCGCCGGTCCGATCGACTTCGAGTTCATCGGCAGGAAGTGGACCACGACGCAGCAGCTCGACTACTCCGCGAAGCCCGATCCCAATTCCGACAGCGCGTTCAACGTGTTCGGCGTGACGCTCGAGAAGGCGCCCTACGCCGCGTTCGCGGTGCAGGACCCCAAGGCGCCGGGCAACGTGTGGTCGGCCGACGAAACGAAGCGCGAGACGACGATGCGCCTCGTTTCCACGAAGGCGGGCAAGGGCTCGGTGACGTGGGTCGCGAAGGACTTCGGCGGCAACGTCGTGCGCGAAGGCGCGGCGCAGTGGTCGGCCGACGGGGCGAACGTCACGAACGACGTCGTCGCGTCGCTGGACGGGTTCAAGCAGGGTTTCTACACGCTCGACTGGAACTTCGCCGACGCGGACGGCAAACTGCTCTTCACGCACCACGCCACCGCCGGCATCACGCCGGAGGTCGGGCGCAAGGCGTCCCGCAAGGAATCGCCCTACTGCGTGTGGTGGTTCGGCTGGAACCACGGCTCCATTGCACACAACCACGTCGGCGGGCCGCTCATGCAGAAGGCGGGCATCCGCAAGTCGACGTGGTACTCGCCCGCCGAACGCTCGGAGCTGGACAAATACGACATCGCGCCGGGCGGCGTTCTGTACGGGCCGCACCGTCCGTGGGGCGCGATCAAGCTGGACGACAACGGCAAGGCCTACTTCAACCCCGACAAGGAGTGGGAGTACGTGGTGCCGGGGACGGACGAGCCAGATCCCGTCACGAAGAAGAAAAACGCGAAGAAGGAGAAGACGAAGGACGTCAAGCTCTACATGCTCATGACGATCAGCAACATGGTGCTGAAGGCGAAGAACTCCGACATCACGCAGTTGCACATGCTGTACTGGCACGAGAGCGCGCCGGGTTCGGGCATCCCCGAAGAACTCCTGGGGCTGCCGGTTCCGGAAGGGCTGGCCTACGGCGGCGCGGCGTACGACGCGCTTTGGCTCAACACGCTCGCGGACGTGCTGCACGAGAACTTCCCGGGCATCAAGCTGCAGCCGGGCAACTCCACGCACTCGACTGGCGCGGTGAAGGGGCCGATGCGCGCGGGCGCGAAGCCCGAGGTGTACGACTGCGTGGGCATCGAGACGCCGGCGCAGACGATCGTTCCCGAGCGTCTCATCGACTGCGGCTTCCAGGGCCAGCAGATCCCGCTCGACACGGCGGAGGCGATTTCGGGCAAGCGCATCAAGGCGAACGGCGCGTGGGAGTTCATCTACCGCACGAGCCGCGACCTCGGCGAACTCAAACAGGCCGAATGGTACATGCGCGACATCCTGATCGCGCTGGCGCACGACTACTTCCTGATCGGGCCGGGCGTGTTCTTCGACTGCTCCACGGGCTACTACGACGGCCTCTGGGGCGGAGCGGGCTTCACCTACCGCGCGCCGTGGGTCTATCCGAAACCGTCCTACGTGGCCTATTCGGTGATCACGAAGGCGATGGACGGCGTCAAGATGACGCGCCAGTTCGACACGGGCTCGACCACGGTGTACGCGCTTGAATTCAAGCGCTGCGACGGGCTTTACGCCACGGCCCTCTGGAGTTCGAAGGGCGCGGCGGACTTCAAGGTCAAGGCGGCCTGGTCCCTCTTCGGTTTCCTCGGCTTCGGCGGCGGCACGGTGGTGCGGATGCTCGGCGACGAAGAGAACCTCCCGGCCGGCGAATCGATCGTGAAGGGCGGCACGTCGCCGTGCTACATCATCACGAAGGAGCCGCTCGAGGGCGTTTCGGTCGTCGGCCGTTCGTATCCGCGCGAGGACAAGATCGCGGCGGCGGCGAAAGTCGCGTCCGCGCTCGACGATCTCTCCGAAATCGAAGTGAAGCCGGATCCGGTCTACACCGCGCGGCACCACAAATTCCTCCCCTACCTGCAGCCGAGCGACGAGTTCGAGGCGCGGGAAGTGGTGGACGAGGAGAAGGGCAAATGCATCGAGCTCAAGCTCAACCCGGCGAAGACGCCGCCCGTCAACAAGTTCGTCGACCGCTACGTCACGCGCTTCACGACGATGCGCTTCAAGGAGCCGAAGGCGATTCCCGGCAATCCCGCGGTGATCGGCGTGTGGGTCAAGGGCGACTCCAACTGGGGCCAGATACGCTTCGAGATCGAGGACGCGGAAGGCAAGGTGTTCCGCAACCTCTCGACCGGCAGCTGGTGGATTTGCGACATCATGGACTGGCCGGGGAACCTGGCGGTCAACTTCGACGGCTGGAGCTACGTGTGCTGCTCGCTCGTGAAGAACGGTCTCATCAAGGAAGTGAGTCCCGGACTCGTGCAGGAACAGTGGTCCGCGGCGACGCCCGGCGACAAGACGATCAAGTTCCCGATCAAAGTGCGCTCGATCACGGTGGGCGTGAACCGCGCGAAGCTCGACGTCACCGACTTCAAGCCGGCGGCGAACGTGCTGCGTTTCCGCGACCTCGGCGGCACGGAAGAATGATTCGCGCCGCGCTTCGGAGCGCGTCGCGCCACAACGGAAGGACGAAGTCATGAACGGCATTGTCGGAAAGGTCGCCGCGGTCGCCGCGGCGGTCGCTGGCGCCGCGTTTGGCGCGGCGGAGGAAATCAAGTTGCCGCCCGAGGGCGTGTTCATCGGCAGCGGCGTCTACCCGGCCAACAACGGGCTGATGGGCGGCGGCAAGTACTTCACCTATTGGTGCGCGGGCCGGCCGACGCCGTCGAACGTGGTGGAAACGTGCGCGCGCGAGGGCGTCGGGAACACGCTTCAGCTCTGGGGCGGCATCCTCGACCAGGAGGCCGAACACGCGAGGCGGCTCGGGCTCTACGTCACCTGTCTGGCGGGGTGGATGCCCACGAACCGCATCCACAAGTTCGTGGCGGAATCCGGCGACCGCTGGCTCGGCTACGACTTCGGCGAGCGCTACAATTTCGCGCTGGGCAAAGACTGGGGCGACGGCGCCACGCTTTCGAATATCGCCGACAAGTACGTGAAGGACGTGTCCGACTACTGCGCGATGTTGAAGAGGCGCGGCTGGAAGACGATCATGGCGACGTCCGCCAATTTCTCGCTCGACTGGGAAGTGGCGGGCGGCGTGGACGTGCCCTGCACGGAGGACTATCCGTTCGGCGATTTGACGCTGTCGTCGTCGCTCGGTCGCGGGCTCTACCGCCAATACGGCCTCAAGATGTGGGGCAGCCACCTCGCGCACGAGTGGTACAGCTGGATTCCCCACAAGAACCCGCACAAGATGGACACGCTCCGCACGGCGTTCCAGCTGAAGTACATGACGGGCGCGAAGCTCATCATCAACGAATCCGGCAACTGGCAGCTGCAGAGTTCGCTGTGCGAAGATTCGCCGATGTCCATGATGCCGATACTCGACTACACCGCGATCCCCGACGCGCTCAAGGGCGAGAAGGGCGGACTCAGCACCGAGAAGAAGTTCGAGCAGTCCGTGATCGACGAGGCGCGCAAGCGTTTCGCCTACATCGACGACCGTTCGCCGGTGGCGGCGAAATACCGCAAGATCATCCGCGACTTCACGGCGTTCTGCCGCGAAAATCCGTGCCCGAAGGGCCAGCCCGAGGCGACTTGGGCGTTCGCCAAGGGCAACAACGACCTCGGCGACAGCCGCTACATTGCGGGCTACTGCATCGCCTCGGCCTACGACCTCGTGGAAAAGAATCCCAACTGGATGCACGGCCATCCCGAGCAGAGCTGGGACCTGATCCGCCGTTCGCTCACGCCGATGCCGCCGATGCTCGCGCCGAACAAGAACATCCATTTCGCCGCCACGCCATACGGCCAGGGCGACGTGGTTTCCTTCGCGCGCGACAACGTCACGGCCGAACATCTGCTCAAGAACTACAAGGCGATCATGTTCTCCGGCTGGAACACGTGTTCGCCCAAGCAGTACAAGACGCTGTGCGACTACGTGAAGGGCGGCGGCAAACTGGTGATCGGCCTTTGCCACCTTTCCACCGACGACGCGCGCAACTACGTGCGCACTTCGGCGGACAAGCTCGTGAACAAGGGCGACTTCACCGAACTGTGCGGCGTGAAGGTGACGGGCAAGACCCACCGCAAGTACTGGGCCACCGGCACCTCGACCGAGCCGAACTGCCTTGGATTCGTTTCGCGCCGCCGTTTCGGCTACATGGGCATCCCGATCGGCAAGCTCGAATACGTCGCGCCGAAGGAGAACTTCGAGTCGCTGGCCGTGTGCGACGAGGGACTCGATCCCTTCATCCTCCGCTGCAAGAGCGGCAAGGGCGAAGTGTTCCTGATGAACTGGTGGGACTATCCCGTCGTGGCGAACATGGACGTGGGCTGTTCCAGCGAAGTCGCCGACGTCGGCATGGTGGGTTACCTCTACAAGTACGTCGCGCGCATCGCCCACGGCAACGTGTTCATCTCGGGACCGGACTTCGTGAATCCGGACGAGGACTGCAATTGGATCGTCTACTCCTATTTCCCGGACGCCGGCAAAATCTGTCTGCTGAACCTCGACTACGACAACGAACGCAAGTTCGTGCTGCACTGGTTCGGCGAGAAGGATTTCGTCACGCTCGACCCCGGCGAATTCCGCTTGATGGACGCGCCGGTTCTCGAGCCAGGCGAAAAGCTCAACGTCCGTTGAGCCGATGAAAGTTTTTCATTTTTCCCCTTGACGCAATACATGCTTGAGGCAATTGCAAAACCCTGCCAGCGAGGACGCTCGGGACACGCGTCCCTGCCAAATCGGGCGTAATTGGCAGGGTCACGTGTTCCGCGTGACCGCAACGCCGAGGTTTTGCAATTGCCGCAAATGAATATGTCATTGAAGTTCGTAAAATCAGAAAGGAAGCGGTAGAGATGCAGGGACGCAGGGAGTTTCTACAGGGTGTGGCTGGCGCTGGCGTGCTGGCGGGAATGGGCTGGCTCGGACCTGGATGCGCAACGCGGTCGCCGTGTCTGACGTCGCGCGCGCTGCTCAAGATGGGCGTCTTGAGCGATATTCACCTGAACCGGCCGGGCGACGAGGCGACGTTTCTCAAGGCGCTCGAACATTTCCGCGACCGCGGGGCGGACTCGGTGCTGATCGCGGGCGATTTCGCGGACACGGGACGCATCGCCCAGGCGAAGATGCTCGCGGACGCATGGTTCAAGGTGTTCCCGAACGACACCGCGCCGGACGGACGGCACGTCGAGCGGCTTTTCGTCTACGGCAACCACTGCGTGACCGGCTGGACGTGGGGGGGCGAGCTGAAGAACGACGCGGCGCGCGCGAAGGCCGAGGCGATCGGCTTCGGGGACAACCGCGCGCGGATCTGGGACGAGCTTTTCCACGAGGAGTACAAGCCGATCTGGATGAAGACGGTGAAGGGCGTCCCCGTCGTCGGCGCGCACTGGGAGGAGCGCGGCAACGGCATCGCGATCGAAGACTTCATGAAGCTTCACGGCAAGGAGATCGATCCGAAGCTGCCGTTCGTCTACACGCAGCATGAGCATCCTAAGGACACGTGCTTCGGCTCGTGGGCGTGGGGGCACGACGACGGCCGCTCGACGCGGGCGCTGTCGCCGTTCGCGAACGCCGTGGCGTTTTCCGGCCACAGCCACTACACGCTCACCGACGAGCGGACCGTATGGCAGGGGGCCTTCACCTCGATCAACACGTCCTCGCTCAAGTACGCGTCGACCGACTATTCGCTCCGGGAGAACATCAACGGCAACGGTTATGGTTTCCGCGGCGAGAACCGCACGCACCGCATGGATCAGGTCGGCACCGGCGACGGACGTCAGGGCATGCTGGTTTCCTTCTACGACGACCATCTGGCGATTGAACGCCGCGAGTTCGTCTACGGACAGTCACTCGGAGACGACTGGATCGTGCCGCTGCCGGCGGCGAACGGAACCTACTCCTACGCGCAGCGCGCGGCGCAGCGCGTGACGCCGGAGTTCGCCGACGGCGCGAAGGTCGCGGTTCTGGTGGCACCGAAGAAGGGCGAGAAGGGCTTCACGCGCGTCACGCTCACGTTCCCCGCGGCGCAGATCCGCAATAAGGTGCGCGTCTACGAGTACGAGGTGACGGCGGTTCTCGATGAAGACGACGTCGATCTCGTGCAGGCGCAGCGGCGGATGATGTCCCCCGACTTCCATCTGCCCGTCTCCAAGCTCGCGAAGGAGATAACGTTCACATTCGCCGCCGAGGACCTGCCGATCAAGGGACGTTACCGCTTCGTGGTCCGTCCGGTCGAATGCTTCGGCAAGAAAGGCGCAGCCATCGTCTCCGACGTGACTGCGATTGCGTAAGATGCTGTTGCTGCCGATTGTCGCCGTCGCCGCCGTTTGCCGCGCTGGCGAATGCCGGGCCGATGCGGCCGTGGACTGTCCGCCGGTCGTGCGGACGGAGAGCATTGCGGAGTATTCCACGAACCGGCTGTCCTTCGCGATGAACAACGGGCTCGGGATCACCGCCAAGGGCCGTCTTTGGGCGAGCTGGATCGCGGGCGAAGACGGGGCGGGGGCCTTTACGGTCGCGAGCTATTCCGATGACGGCGGCGAGACGTGGAGCGACGTGGCGCTCGTGATCGACGGACACGCGGACAAGGCGGCCGACCGCACCAACATCATCGGCACGTTTTGGCTTGGTCCCGACGGGAAGTTTCGTGTCTACACCGACCAGTCGGCCGGACACTTCGACGGTCGCGCGGGCTTCTGGGAGAGCGTCTGCGACGATCCGGACGCGCCTGTCACGCGCTGGTCTCCGATGCGCCGCCTCGGGCATGGGCACGTGCTCAACAAGCCCGTCGTGCTGGCGAACGGCCGTTGGGCGCTGAGCGGCTACCTCAACTGGGCGCAATGGGGCGCGGCGAAAGGCGCGTTCGCCGAACTCGACGGCGAGCGCGGCGCGACGTGCTACGTTTCGTCCGACGGCGGGGCGACGTGGGACAAGCGCGGAACGGCGTTTTTCCCGGGCAAGGACTGGCAGGAGTCGCAGCTCGTGCAGTTGAGGAACGGCACGCTCCGGGTCTTCGCGCGCGTCAAGGAGGACGGCGTCGGGAAGATGATGGCGGCGGATTCGAAGGACGAGGGTCGCACCTGGTCCAAACCGTTCGCGCTCGCGTCGATGGACAACCCGAACGCGCGGTTCCAGGTGACGCGCCTCAAAAGCGGACGGCTGCTCTTCGTCAAGCAGGGCGCGCCGTCCGCCGGCGGCAAGGACGGGCAGGGGCGCGACAAGCTGATGGCGCATTTGTCGGAGGACGACGGCAAAACCTGGCTTGGCGGGCTGCTGCTGTTCGCGGGCGCGTCCTCGTATCCGGACGTTTGCCAGGGACCCGACGGCGTCATCTACGTTTCGCACGACCACGAGCGTTCCGAGAAGGCGGAAATCCGGTTGCACCGTTTCACCGAAGAAGACGTGCTGGCGCGGCGGATCGTATCGCCCCGGGGACGCCTGAATCTTCTCGTCAGCAAGGGACGCGCCGCCGGCTCGCGAGCTTGTCCAGGTTCTCCATGACGCCGCGGGGAACGTGGAAATCCGGACGGACGATTCCCGGGAAACCGAGGTTTTGCAATTGCCGCTCAACTCACCCGGGTTGCTTTCGACGGCGGAATTTGGTATACTTCGCTTGTTTGAAGTTTTGGATCGTTTTCGGCAAGGTAC